>DASWUW010000312.1:0-6581 GCA_036406335.1 Trebonia sp. | reverse complement strand
GATCTGCAGGCCGGCGGAGATCGTGTGGGTACTGCCCCGGATGCCCTGGGTGAAGCCCGGGTTGAGGAAGGTCAGGTTGCAGCGGCCTACGCCGGCCGGCCCGAGTACCTCCGATGCCTCCGTCAGCCGCTGGCGTGCGGTCTGCCATGGCCAGGCGTACCCTACCCCCTTCGGCTTGGGGCCGCCGATGGCGGCGTCGAGCATTGGCTCATACGTCCACTGCCCGATCATGTTGTCCTGGCCGATGCGGGCGTCGAACTGCTCGAGGCTTTTGCTGCGGGACTGGGTTTCAGTCAACTTCGGTGCTCCTTTTCTTTGGCCCGGGTGCTGCGGTGCGGACCCGGACGGGGTTGCTCAGCGGTGCCAGGCCGGTGATCTCGACCCGGACGGTGTCCCCGTCGGACAGGTGCTCACCGCGGGGGTGGCCGACGCCGGCCGGTGTCCCGGTGGCGATGACGTCGCCAGGTTCCAGCGTCCAGAACCGGCTCGCCTCGGCCACCAGCTCGGGAACGCCGCGGATGATTTTCGCGGTTGAGCTGTCCTGCTTGACCACGCCGTTGACCAGGCAGCGGATGCCGAGGGCGCCGGGGTCAGGCACGAACCACGCTGGCGTCACCGGTCCCATCGGACAGAAGGTGTCCAGTCCCTTGGCGGACGCCCAGTCCCAGGTGAAGGGCTCGGCGAGGGGCTCGGCCTTGCGCATCAGGCCGCGGGCCGTGATGTCGCTGAAGCACGCGTACCCGGCGATGTGGGAAAAGGCGTCCGGCGCCGCGAGATCGCGGCCGCCCCGCCCGATGACCACGGCGAGTTCGGCTTCCCAGTCCACGGCCATGGCTGGGTCGGCCGGGATCAGGATGGCCTCGCCGTCGCCGACCAGCGTCGTGCTCGGCGGGACGAAGTAGAAGAA
The DNA here is from genome assembly GCA_036406335.1 of Trebonia sp. Taxonomy (GTDB): domain Bacteria; phylum Actinomycetota; class Actinomycetes; order Streptosporangiales; family Streptosporangiaceae; genus Trebonia. Next base: position 5,674 of record DASWUW010000312.1, on the reverse strand, counting down.
CGGCGGCGCGTCCGGGGGGATGGGCGGCGCGCCCATTTCGGCGACGTGGTCGTGGTAGTTGGGGCCAACGCCGATGAGCTTGCGGGGGTAGCGGACCGGCGCCGCCGGCGTGGCCCCGGTCAGCGCGGGCAGGCCGGTCACGTCCAGCTCGCGCAGCGCCGGCTCCAGCTCCTCCCAGTCCGCGAGCATGGCCGCCAGACCGTCGTAACCGCTCAGCTGCGGGGGGATGACTAGCGTCGCGTCGGGCCGCCGGACTGCGGCGGTGAACCGCCCGTCCACCTGAACGGTCAGCAAGCTCCAGCCGGTCATCGGCGCACGCTTCCCGTCGGTGCGAAGGCGACTGCGGGCTGTGCGGGGGATAGGCCGGCGCGGTCCTCGAGCGCGGCTCGCAGTTGCCGGGAAGCGGGATCGCGGCGGGCCAGCTCGCCAATCATCGTCATCGCGGCGGCGTCAAGGGTCTCGTCGCCGCGGAAGCGGCCCTCGTCGTCGATCATCCGGTGGACGAACGGGATGTTCACTGACTCGTGCACGGGCATCGCCTTCACAGCCAGGAACACCGGCTTGAGCGCCTGAACCGCGCGAGTCCCGGCACCGATGTTGCCGCCGTAGCTGACCATCCCCACCGGCTTGTCGCGCCACTCGTGGTAGAGGTAGTCGATGGCGTTCTTCGTCGCGGCGTTGTAGCTGTTGTTGTACTCGGGAACCACGAAGACGAAGGAGCCGGCGCGCTGCACGGTCGCGCTCCACGCCTTGGTGTGCTCGTGACGGTAGCTGCCGCCGCGGGCCGGGTTCTCCGGCTCGTCCAGCAGCGGGAGGCCCACCTCGGCCAGATCGACGAGCTCGACATCGAAGCCTCCGTGCCGGGCCGCTATGTCATGGAACCAGGCGGCGATCCCGGGGCCCACCCGGCCTGGCCGGGTGGCCCCGATGATGACCTGAAGTGTCGACGGTGGCACTGGGCCTCCTCTGCTCGAAGATCTGCGGTCAGGAGTACTCGATGTGCATGCCGGGATCAGGCGGTCTGCGCCATGATGTCCATGGGATCGAACAGGACGTACTCCTGCACCATGCGGTCGTCCTGCCAGCGGGCGATGGTGGTGAAAAAGGTGAGGAACGCCTTGCCCGTCGGCTGGATGACCGTTCCGTCGGGGAGGGTCAGGGGCTGGGTGAAGGTGCCGCTGAGCTTGCCGAGCGCGACGGTCCACTCGCCCTGACCGAACTGGATGTCGTACGGGTCGTTGTGCACCCTCATGTCGGGGTAGGAGGCAGCCCACCGCTCCATGTCCGCCAGGTGCGGTGCGTGCCCGGTGGTCTCCGGGGAGCCGATCTGGTGCACGAAAACGTCCTCGCGGTGCAGCTGGTAAAGGAAAAGCTCCCAGTCCCGCTCGTTGTAACCGTCGTCGGCCCGCTTCATCAGCCGCAGGTTGTGGGCGACGGATACGGTCGGCTCCCCGGTGCCGGTGCCCCGGTCGAACCCCTCCGTGTCGGTCACCGACGTAGTCCCGCCGGCCGGGATGGTGTCGTCCTTGGTGGTGCTCATGCTCGTCTCCTTGCAGTGGAGTGTGGCGTTCCTGGCCTTGCCTCTCCAGGATGGCGGCGCCGCGGGTGAGGGGGCGTCACACGAATGAGGTGACCGGGCGCGGCTGGGCGCAGCCGGATGTTCTGCTCGGGTGCGCGATGCCTCGGGGACGGCGGGCTCCCCCGGTCAGCGGTGCCGCCCGACGAGCCCGGCGCCATTCTCGTGCGACCGGGCCACTCCGCCGCCTGGCACGTCGCCCTGCTGCCGTCAAATCCGGCCTCCGAGCTGGCGTCGGCACTTGACCACATCCCGGGCGTGGCCAGGACGTAGTGAGGTTGCGCGTTGCGGCCGCCGTCCTGGTCTACGCCAAGCGGGACCGCGGGGCCCTGGCGAGGCTAAGACGCGTCCCCCCACGGCAACAGCCGGCCTGTTCCGCGCGTTCGGCACGGCAAGCCAAGCCGATGACAGGCATCGGGAAAAGCGGGGTCCTGGACCCGTCCAACGGAATCGGAGCGTCACAGGGCGTGCGGCAGCACCCGGCGGACGACGATAAGCGTCAGTGCGAGCGATTCGATCTGGCCCAGCACGCCCTGCAGCGCGGCTTGGTCCAGGCATCCCGTCAGCACAGTGTCCCCGTCGTGCGATTCTCCCGCCAGCACGGGGAACTCGTTCAGGAACGTTTCCCTCAGCACTCCCGGCACGCGGATCTCGTAGACCGCGGGGTGATTTGATCCATGCCCCGAGTCTGGCCAGCCGGCGTGTGAGCCCGTATCCCCCGAATCAGGTGAGCGCCGCCTCAAGGCTGGCGGGCCGAACGGCCGACAAGCCCAAGTTCGCGTGCCCGCTCGACTGCCTCGATCCTGTTGTGCGCGCTGAGCTTGGCGTAGATGTGGAGCATGTGCGTCTTGACGGTGTTGACCGAGACGGAGATTTCCCGGGCGATGCTGGCCGCGGTCAGGTTGGTCGGCAGGTAGCGCAGTACCCGCAGCTCGGCGACGCTCAGCTCGTCGAGCAGCGGAGCAGGAGGCCTCCGTTCGGGGGCGGGCGAGCCTCCGGCGAGCACGTCGAGGATCTCGGCGATGAATGCTCCGTGGGAGGTGCGGTGGCGCGGCTGGCGCTCAAGCAGCGCGCGGCTCGGCGTGTGCAGGAACGGGAGGATCAGCGCGTCCTGCTCGGCCTTGTCCAGCGCCTGCTCGACGGCGTCCTGCGCGGCTTGCGGCTCGCCGAGTGCCTCGCGGGCCAGGGCCTCGAAGACGAGTGAGCGGACGATGACGACCACGCGGTGAATCTTGGCGCTGCCGCTGAGCGTCGGCGCCAGCACGTCCACGGCGGCGGCCGGGTCGCCCTCCGCGAGCGCCAGCCTGGCCCGCACCTCGCGGAGTTCTCCCCAGTCGCGCTCGGATTCGGTGAGCTCCGCGAGCGCCTCCCGGACGGCGGTGACCTGGCCCAGGTCGAGCATGGCGTGCAGCGTCAAGCAGCGCAACTGCATGCGCATCGGCGAGTCGGCGACGAGCAGGAGGTCCAGCCGGTCGGCGTCGCGGAAGCTCTCGAGCGCCTCGGTGATCTGGCCGCGGGCCTGGTGAATACCGCCCTGCGTCAGGTGCAGCAAGAAGCCCGTGGCCGGCTCCAGGTCTGCGCGGACCGTCTGGACGGCACGGACCAGGACCTGCTCGGCCTCCGTCAGCCGCCCCGACTGCATCAGCGCCGTGGCCCACGCTACGAGAGCCGCCCCGATCACCGGGTCGGCGGCCCAGCCATGGCGCTCGGCCAGCGCGACCGCCTCCTCACAGGCGTCGCGGGCCTGTGTAAACGAGCGCCAGCCGAGCGCCTCGGCCCAGTGGGCATGACAGCTGACCTGCAAGTACGGGCGTCCGATGCGCTCGGCCAGGGTGCGCGCGTCCTTCAGGTGCCCGGCCCCCGCAGAGACGCGGCCGGACCAGACCTCGGCGATTCCGAGGTTCATCAGCATCAGCGCCCGGACGTCGTTGTGCAGCGCGATCTCGTCGAGGCTGCGGGGGTCCGCCAGGCGGCCGGCTCGCTGGACCGCGTCGGCGACCGACCGGAAGTCACCCAGGCGGCGGGCGAGCGACAGCCGGGTGACGAGCAGCGCCATGTCAAACCGGTGCCTTCGGTCCTGCGGCACGGCCTCGGCGTGTTGTTCGGCCACCGTGAGGTAGGCGGCCGCCTGGTCGAGCGAGCCCTCAGCGAGCTGGTCGCTGGCCATGACCGCGGCGATCTCCGGGGAGACGGCGGCTGGGTCAAGGTCCCAGGCCCCGAGCAGCGCGTGTGCCGTCGCCTGGCGGCCGTCGAGCGTCAGGCTGAAGTAATGCTCGATGAGCAGCCCGGCCGCCTGCTCGCGGTCGCCGGCCGCCTGGGCATGCGTGACGGCTTCGATGACGTGGCCATGCTCTGCATGCCACTGGGCCGCGGCCCGGTGCAGGCGGGGAATCTGATCGGGCTCGGTGTGCCGCAGCTGGACGGCGAGCAGGTCGGCGAACAGGCGGTGGAAGCGGAACCAGGTCCTGTTCACGTCGACCGCGACGACGAACCCGCCGGTATCGGCGAGCGCCTGCAGGGTGCGCTCGGAACCCGTGCTGCCGGTCAGCAGATCGCTCAGCGGGCCGTTGACCCGCTCGAGCAGCGATGCGCGCACGAGCAGTCGGCGCACTTCGGGGGGCTGGCTGTCCAGCACCTCGGCCAGCAGGTACTCGGCGACGCTGCGTTCGTTGCCGGAGAACTCGTCCACGAACCGTTCCGGATCGGGATGGGCCGCCAGTGCGGCCGCCGCCAGGCGCAGGCCCGCCGCCCAGCCCTCCGTCCGGCCGTGCAGCCGCTTGATGCCTTGATCCGACAGGGCGATCCCGGAAGCGGAAAGCATCTGCCGGGTCTCCTCGAGCGTGAACTGCAGATCTGCGCTGCGGACCTCGGCCATCCCCCCTTCCAGGCGTCGCCGGTGCAAGCCGAGCCGCAGATCACGGCGCGTGATCAGCACGACATGAATCGCAGCCGGAAGGTGATCCAGGAGGTAGGTGAGCTTCTCCAGGATCTCGGCGCTATCGATCTCGTGCAGGTCGTCGAGCACGAGGACGAGAGGGCGCTTCAGCGCCGCAAGCTCCAACACGAGCCGCCCGACCACTGCTTCGCTGTCGAACGCCGGAGTCGGTGTCAGCGCCTCGATGGTCACATCGGCCGGTGCCGCCGCGCGCACCTCACTGACGACGGCGCTCCAGAATCGCTGCGCGTCGCGCTCGCCCCGCTCGACCGAGACCCACGCTGCCCGTTGGGCTGACCCGCGGCCGTCAAGCCAGGACCGGACGAGCACCGTCTTGCCGCTGCCCGCCGGCGCGGCGACGACGGTCACCGGGCCAGCGGCGCCGGCCTCCAGGCGCTCTATGAGAGCTGGGCGCAGGACGAGCCCGTACTTCCCCACACTCGGGGTCGTCACCTCTGACGACTGCGCCATATCAGGACCTTACATCGCTACCTGCTGCCTGCAGAAGAGCTCCCGGGGAGCTCCAGCCAGCCGGTTGTGACCAGGCTGATCAGGCGACGGGTGCCCAGGCCATGTCCCGTCAGCGGAACGTCCTCGTCGTGAAGAGGCAGGGCCCCGGGCGACGAACCGCCCGCCGGGTCGAGACCCGGCCGCCACTCCCGCCGGAATCCCCGGTTGGCTCCAGGCTGTGCTGTGCAGTGGGAACGCCCTGGTCAAGGAGTTGTTTTGTTGACTGCAGGGGCCTATGACCCTGAATCCTACGGTGTTACCCAGAGAAGCCCAGGCGCAAGCACACCAGCCAGACGACTCTGACCGGCCAACCAGTCCCGCTAGCACCGACTGCGACAGGCCTCGACGGCACCTGGCCCGCGCGATCCGTGCCCCGACGTGTCCGTGTTCCCGCTCACGGCGTCATCTCCTGCGTGACGGCACCCGGCAGCGCCGCCGTGACCTTAGCCTCTGACGGCAGCCGTGACATGTACGGTACGGCCGGGTCGAACAGCACGTGTACGCCCATGCCGCGCAGCGTATCCAGACTCGCCCCGAAGGCGGGGTGCGAAACCAGTTGCGGCTGGTAGTGGGGGACGACGATCACGGGACCCCATAGCCCGCCATCTCGCACAGCAGCCCGATGGCGAAGTTGTCCGCGTGGCCGCGGGTGA
>DASWUW010000311.1:0-2191 GCA_036406335.1 Trebonia sp. | reverse complement strand
AGAAGGGCGGCCGCAAGGCGGCCGCGCCCGAGCAGAACGCGTCGAGCGGGTCACCGGCGAACCCCGCCTCGGCCCGCAGGGTGACGTTGGCCTGGAAGATGTCTCCCTGGCGGATGTACTCCACCGCCCGGCGGACCGCTTCCTGGTGGCCGTCCGCACCCGGGACCAGCCGGAACGGGGAGAACAGGTACCCCCCGGGGGCCGCTGCGGTGCGGGCGGACAGCTCCGCCAGCCGCTCCTCCAGGGTATCGGCGCGGTCGTCGGTCCACAGCGCCTCGAAGTACCACTCCCCCGTCGCCCGTTCCCGGTGCAGCACGTGGTCGTAGTAGCCAAACCACCAGGCGGGCAGTGCCCGCGGCCCGGTGACAGGCAGCGCCTCGCCGCCCGCGCTATATCCCAGGTAGCCGATCCAGCCGCCGCCGAAGGCGTCCTGGGCACCGCCGAAGGCATCCTGGGCGCCAGCCGGCCCTTCCTGGGCGCCGGTCCCGCACGGGAACGGCGCGTCGAGGACCTCGTCGAACGCGGCCGGCGCGGAACGGACGAGCACCGGCTCGGAGGCGACCACGTCGCTGCCGCCCGCCCAGGCCCCGAACAGCGCCACCGGGTGCGCGTCCCCCCGGACCAGGCGCAGCACCGCGGCCGGGGCGAGATCCCACCCGAGCGGCCGGCGCACCAGCCGGAACCCCGGCCCATCCAACATATCCCGAGGGTAACTGGGTAGTGAGGCCGCGCACTTCGGCTAACCCGACAAATCACCTACCCCCCACGCTGGTTTACGACCAGCAGACGAAAGGCCGCCCCGTACGGGAGGCCCGGCTCATTCGGCAATTGTCTGACCCGGTGGCGAATGCGGGCCGGCCTGCCGCCGGTACCGGGTCGCGGGCAAACAGCTGATTTCCGCTGTTTTCCGGCTAACATTCCGGGGACCGCTGACGGCGGATCGCGTTGAAGACGGAAGGCGGGGCCCATGGGCTGGTCCAGACGCGGCTTCGCCCGGCCGGGCTCGGCCCGGCCGGCGGGGCTGGCACGGCTCCTGCGGCTGACGGGGCTAGTGGGGTTGGTGCTGCTGGCACGGCTTGCATGGCTGATGGGGCTAGTGAGGCTGGCGCTGCTGGAGCGGCTGGCGGGATTGGCGGGACTGGCCGGGCTGGGACGGCTGGCCGGGCTGGGACGGCTGGCCGGGCTGGGGCGGCGGTCGCGGCTGGCGGCGGTGACTGCGCTCGGGCTGGCGGCGGTCTCGGTCCTCGCGGTCTCGACCGGACTAGCGCTGGCCTCGCGCGGCAACGCCGCGCCGGCCGGGCGAAGCCCGGTCCGGGCGACGGCGACGGCAGCCCGTCCGAGCGCCTCGCCGCGGGCCACCCCGAGCGCCGTCAGCGCGCCGCGCGGGCCGCTGCTCGACCCGTTTACCGGGAAGCCGGCCAGGAAGCTGGAGCCGGTGCTCGCGGTAAAGATCGACAACATCGTGGACGCCCGGCCGCAGACCGGCCTGCAGTCCGCCGACCTGATCTACGTCATCCCGGTGGAGGGCGGCCTCACCCGGTTCATGGCCGTGTTCTCCGCGCACCTCCCGCCCGCGGTCGGCCCGGTCCGCAGCGCCCGGGAGAGCGACCTCGACCTGCTGCGCCAGTTCGGGCGGCCCGCGTTCGCCTGGTCGGGCGCGACCCCGCACCTGGTGCCGTTCATCGAACGGGCACCGGTCGCCGACCTGTACGCGCTGCAGGCCGGCGGTTACTACCGCAGCGCCGCCCGGGCCGCGCCGTACAACCTGTACGCCAGCCCGAAGCAGCTGCTGCGCGAGGCGAAGAGGCCCAGTAAGGCCAGGGACATCGGATTCCGGTTCGGCTCCCTGTCCCCCGCGGAGGAACGGGCCGCCGGCAAGGCCGCCGCGTCCTACTCGGTCAAGTACCCGGCCGCGTCCTACACCTTCCGCTGGTCGGCCCGGGACCAGCGCTGGCTGGCCTGGATCGACGGCGCCCCGGCCGTGGCTACCGAGGGCGGGCAGCTCGGCGGCAGCACGGTGGTCATCCAGTACACGCAGATCGCCACGTCGCGCTTTGAGGAGTACGGCGGCCGGCCGCCCTACGCGAAGTCCACCGGCTCCGGGCACGCGGTGGTGCTCCGCGGCGGGCGCGCCTATCCCGTGCACTGGTCCCGGCCCACGCCGGACGGCGGCACCACCTACACTCTCCCG
>DASWUW010000310.1:0-3385 GCA_036406335.1 Trebonia sp. | reverse complement strand
CAGCGGGTGACCCGCCCGGGCCGATTCCACCGGGTCGGCGCCGCGCAGCCGGGCGGCCAGGAACCCGGCCGCGAACGCGTCACCCGCCCCGGTGGAATCGCGGGCAGGCGGGGCCGGGGGGACCGGCACGGACACCGGGCGGCCGCCCGGCGGAGTCACCACGGCGGACCGGGCGCCGTCCTTCACCACGGTCAGGGCCGCGGCGAACTCCGGACGGCCCATTCCCAGCAGCTGCGCCTCGCGGGCGTTGGCGAAGAACACGTCCGGCCGCAGCTCCCCGAGCAGGCGCAGGTACCGGTCCAGCCCGTAATCCTCGATCATGCCGGTTGACGAGGCGTCCAGGGACACCGTGATCCCGGCCTGCTTCGCGTCCCGGACCAGCCGGGTCACCGTGCCAGCGGCGAGCCCGGCGGCGAAGCAGTACGACGGCGCGTGAAGGACGGCGGCGGATTCCAGCCAGTCCCGCGGCACCTCGCTCAGCTCGGCGGCCGCGGCCCGGTCCGGGTACATGGTGCGCTCCCCGGCGGCGTCGACCAGCACGACGATCGTCCCGGTGCGGCCGCGGCGCTGCACCCGCACGTCCACCCCGTGACCCGCGAGCTCCGCGGTCAGCGCGTCCGCGACCGCGTCCTGCCCGACGCAGCCGATAAACCGGGCGGACACGACGGCGCTGGCGAACACGGCTACGTTCGCGGCGCTGCCGCCCCGCGCCCGGTGAACGGCCGCCGGGTTGTCGGTCGCGTACCGGTCCGGCGCGGCGGGCCAGACCACGATGTCCTCGACCAGGTCGCCCACCGTGACCAGGACGCCGGGACCGGGCGCACCGGAGGCGAGAGGCATCAGGTTTCCTTCTCCGCTGGCCGGCATGGGACACTGGCAAGCATGGCAGATGCCTTCGCGGACCGGTTCGCGGCGGTCCGCGGCACGCTCGGGCCCCTGGTTCTCGGCGCCGACCCGCACGGCCGGCTGCTGCGCGACTGGGGTCTCGCCGACGACGCCGCCGGGCTGGAACGGTTCACCGACATCGTGCTGGCCGCCGCGGCCGGCAGCACCGGGCTGCTCAAGCCGCAGTCCGCGTTCTACGAGCGGCACGGCTGGCCCGGCATCCGCGCCCTGGACCGCCTGATCCGGACCGCCCGCGCGCAGGGACTGCTGGTGATCCTGGACGTCAAACGGGGTGACGTAGGGTCCACCAACGCCGCCTACGCGGCCGCCTACCTGGGTGACGACGCCCCCTTGCAGGCGGACGCCGTCACGGTCAGCCCCTACCTGGGGCTGGCCGCCACGGGCGAGTTCACCCGCCGGGCGCATCAGCCCGGCCGCAGCCAGGTCCTGTCGGGCCCGAAGCAGGCGCTTCCCGCCGCGGACAATCGAAACTGTCCCCGCGTCGAGCCGCCGCTCCGCCCGCCCGGCACGCCCGGCCAGGACCTTGAGCCGGACTGTTTTTTGGTGCCGCTCGCTCGCGTCAGAGTAGCCGCGAGTCCGGCCCTGTTTCGGCCCCACCGGGACCGCGAGGCGGGCCTCGACCCGGCGGGCCCGCGCGGTCAGGGACGCGTGTTCCGCCCGCAGGTTCCGCTCGGCCAGCTGCCAGGCATCTTCACTGGTGCGGGTAATCGCACTCGCCCAGCGGGCCGACGACTCCGCCGTCAGGGCGCGTTTACGTTCCCGGCGTGATACCGCCCTGCCCCCGACGTCCAGCCTGCCCTCACGGCACCGGGCCGCCAGGTCACGGCCCGCAAACACCCCCAAGTGCAATCCAACAGCGCGCAACACCTCAGCATCCTGCGGCGACACACGCGCCCGGGTCCGGACCCGGGCGCCCTCAGGAGCGGCGACAACGAACGGGCCAGCGATGTCCCGCAGTTTCCCGCTCACCCGGCAGCCTCCGGCCCGGCGCCCGGGTTCACCAGCACCGGCCGGGAGCTCACCTGGGTCGCCGGAGTAGGCAGCATCCCCTCGCAGTACCAGTGGTACGCCATCTGAGGCCGGTCACCCACCCGTCACGCCACTCCGTAAGTCTCATATCACCCATCGTACATCTAGAATATGCGTACGACTACAAAGCTGGCTATCTCCTAGCAGATCCCAGCCCTGGCCAGTTCCCTGCGTCCTTGATGGGGACAAAGCAGGCACTGGTGTGATGCCAGCCCGGCCAGGACGTCATCCTGGCGGGATGCGGCATGGAACGAGTACTTGGAATCGGCGGGCATTTCAGTTCCCATGCGCTGGCCACCGCAGAGTGTTACGTCGACTTTCCCGGCCGGGCGGCTTACCGTGCCAGCATGAGGACGACTTTCCGGGTGCCGCTGCTGCATCGCTAGCCCCGGTACGCCTCCCGCCGGGAGGGTACGGGCCGGGGCTGCCGCGCCGGAGGCACCTGCCTTGTCCCGTACCGATGCCCACGCCCCGTTCCACGTCCGTATCGCCCGCGGCGACGTGACCGCCGATCCGTGCCATGCCGCGCTTCACGTCACCTGCGACCTGCCGCCCCTCGAGGCGACCGCGCCTTACGGGTGGCGCACCACCCGCTGCTTCTGGGCGTTCAGCTACACCGGTTCCGGCGAGTGCCCGTGCGTCAGCTGCCACGGCGGGGCACTGGCCCGCGCCGCCAACCGCGCCGGGCGGCGCCGCGACCGGGCCGCCCTCACGGGAGCCCGGAACGCCTGGCGCGGCGGTGACCGCGCTGCGTTCGACGCCCTGGTCCCCCCTGGCCGCCGCTGAGCCGGGCGCTTACCGGACCCGGACCCCGCGGACCACGACGGCCGCGGGGCGGGCCAGTACCCCCGGGTCCTGCAGCGGGTCGGCGTCGTAGGTCACGATGTCGCCGTCGGGGTGGATGCCGAGGAACTCCCGGGCCCGCGAGCCCGCCGCGGCGACGGCCTGCGCCGCGGTGAGGCCGTGCCCGGCCAGCAGCGCGATCTCCTCGGCGATGGTGCCGGCCACGTCGGTGCCGGCCAGCACCCGGACACCGCGGGCGACCGCGTAGGGAAGGGTGCCGCGGAGCTGCTCGCGCAGTTCGTCCGCCTTCCGGCGGGCCGCCGGATCGGCCGAGCCGCGGTTCTGCAGCACGGCGCAGAGCGTCGGCGTCCAGGCGCCGCCCCGGGCGCCGAGTGCCTCCAGTTCCGGGTGGCCGAGCCCCCGGCCGTGCTCGACCGAGTCGACGCCGATCCCCACCAGCCCCGCATCGGGGAGGTTGCTGTGCACCGCGACCCGGGCTCCGGCGGCGTGGGCCGCGCCGACCGCCTCGCGCAGCACGGCCAGGTCGTAGGTCGCCGCCCCCGACCGCGGCACCTGGCCGTCCGGGCCCCACAGCGGGAAGTCGCCGATGATCTTCACCCAGGCCGCGCCCGCCGCCACCTCGGCCCGGACCGCCGCGGCGAGCTCC
>DASWUW010000309.1:0-5049 GCA_036406335.1 Trebonia sp. | reverse complement strand
GGGCGGGAGACCGCCAACCGGCGGGTCGCGCTCGACTTCTCGTTCGGCGCGCCCGGCGAAGGGCCGGCCGGGCTGCGGATGACCCGGCTGCTACTGCCCTACTGGCTGATGACGGGCCAGTTCACCGAAGGCAGGCGCTGGCACGACCAGGCGATGGAGGCCGGGCCGGGACCCGGGGAAGCCGGGCCGGCAGACGGCGGCCCGTCCGGCCCGGTCTCGTCCGACACTGCCTGGGTGGTGTTCGGGGCAGGGGTGCTGGCCGTACAGCAGGGCGACTTCGCGGCGGGCGGCCCGCTGCTGTCCCGGGCCGCTTCGCTGGCCGCGGCGGTCCGCGACGAGGACCTCGCGGCGCACGTCACCGACGCGCGCGGCCTGCTCGCGTTCAATTCCGGAGACCTGGTCACCGCGCAGGCGCAGTTCGAGGCGGCGCTGGCCGTCTACGAGCGGGACGGCTTCAGCGACCCGGCGGCGCTGGTTACCTACAGCCGGCTCGCCTCCGTCTGCCTGCTGACCTTTGCGCTGGAGCGGGCGGTAACGCTGTGCGAGGAATGCCTGCGCCGCTGCGCCCCGCTGCGCGAGCAGTGGGCCAGCGGCACGGCGCTGTGGGTGCGCGGCGCGGCCCGCTGGCTGTCGGGTGACAACGCGGCGGCGATCGAGGACGTGCTCGCCTGCCTGCGGATCAAGGACCGGCTAGGTGACCTGCACACCACCGCGATGTGCTTTGACCTGCTGTCGGTCTGCCTGGTGGCCACCGGCGAATTCGAGCGCGCCGCCGTGCTGTACGGGGCCGGGGACGCGCTGTGGACGCTGCTGAACGCGCCGGTGCTCATGGGGCCCGCCTACGCGGAGATCCGCAAGAGCGGGGCGGACAGCGCCCGGGGCGAGCTGGGCGAGGAGCGCTTTACGGCGCTCGCCGGCCAGGGCTTCGCCCTGCCGCTGCCCGCCGCGCTCGCGGTGGCGGCGGGCGGCGCGCCGCCCGCGTTCCCGCCTCCGCCCGCCGGGTCCGGCGCGCCGGACAAGCCGCTGACCCGGCGCGAGCGGGAGGTCGCCGCCCTGGTCGCCGACGGGCTGGGCAACCGGGAGATCGCCGAACGGCTCTACCTGTCCAAGCGCACGGTCGACTCCCACATCGAGCACATCTTCGCCAAGCTGGGCATCTCCTCGCGGACCCAGCTGGCCAACTGGATCCTCGAACACGGAATACCCGGCTGACTCACGCCCGCCCAGCCAGATATTCACCCAGAGCGGGGGGCACTGCCTTTCCTGCCGTCACCGGGTGTTTACCGGCGCGCGGCAAAGTCTCTGCATGTCAGATGACCGGGGGGCCGGCTCGCCCAGGCGGCCGATGACCGCCGCGGGGACCACCAGCCTGGTCGCCGCGGCCACCGCGAGCCCCGAACGGGCCGGGGGGCGCGGCCAGGCCGGGGCCGGCACTCCGGAGCAGGTCCGGCTGACCTGGGGCGACGACCCGGCGCGGACGGTGGACGTGTTCTGGGCGTCGGCCGGGCAGGCGGGGCGCCCGCGGGTCCGGATCGGGCAGCGGGTTATCGCCGCCGCCGCCGCGCGGTTCCGCGACGATCCGCGCGGCGGCGCGGCGACCTGGACCTACCACGCGCGGGTGGACGGGCTGCGCCCCGGCGCCACCTACGGGTACGCGGTCACCGCCGACAACGACGCCAACGCAGCCGACCCGTTCAGCGCGACGTTCACCACCGCGCCCACCGGGCGCGCCGCCTTCCGGTTCACCAGCTTCGGCGATCTCGCGGCGCCGGAGCCGCCCGGCGGCGCCCCGTTCGGCGAGGCCGCTTACGCGGTGGGGGCGGTCGAGGCCTTCCAGCCGCTGTTTCACCTGTTCAACGCGGATCTGTCCTGCGCCGGGCGGCACCCGGCAGCGCTGGGCCCGACGGTCCGGGCGCAGGCCTGGCGGGACTTCGGGAACAACGTCCAGGCGTCGGCGGCCTACCGCCCGTGGCTGCCGGTGCCCGGCCGCCGCCCGCCCGGCCCGGGTGAAGCGGACGGCGGGCCGGCCTCCCTGCTGACCCGCGACCCGCTGCCCCGGGACGGGGTGGACGGCCCGGAGGGGCGCTGGTACGCGTTCCGGGTCGGCACGGCGCTGTTCGTCTGCCTGAGCGGGGACGACGTCGCCTGCGCGGGCGCCGGCGCGTTCTCCGGCGGCGCCCAGACCCGGTGGCTCGACGGGACGCTGGCGGCCGCCCGCGCCGACGCCTCGGTCGACTGGATCGTCGTGCAGGTGCACCCGTGCGCCTGCTCCTCGGCCGGCGCCGGCTACGGGTCCGACCGGGGCCTGCGCCACGACTGGCTGCCGCTGTTCGACCGCTACGAGGTCGACCTGGTGCTGTCCGGGCACGACCGCGGCTACGAGCGCTCCTTTCCCGTCCGCGGTTTCGACGCCTGGGCCGGGACCGACACGGCTACCGGGACACCCGTCGACACCAGCCGCCCGCACCCGGTCACCCGGGTGGACAGCGGGGTGTTCGACACCAGCCAGGGCACCGTGCACCTGGCCCTCGGCTCTGGCGGCGGCGCGGCCGGCGGCTCCGGGCCGGATCCGGCCGCGGCCGCAGCCGGCGGGTTTCCCGCCGGCCTCCGGACCGCCGCTGTCTTCACCCGGCCGCCCGGGCCGTTTCGCCCGGTCGCCGGCGACGGCGTTCCCGGCGGCAGTCCCCGGCCCGCCGCGGACGCGACCGAGACCGCGACCTGGTCGGCGCGGCGCGACAGCACGGCCGGCTACGGCATCGCGGTGTTCGACGTCAGCCCGGGCACGGAGAAAGGCGGCCAGACATCGGTCACCGTCCGCTACTACCACGCGGTCGGGGCCGGCCCGGTGAACCCGGCGACCGGCGAGCCCGGCCCGCCGGGCGGCGACTACACCCTCTTCGAAACGTTCACCCTGGTGCGGCCCAGGTCCGACGGCCGCCGCTGGCACCTGAAGGGGTAACGCCGGCCAGGTCAGGCACCCCCGGGCGGGGACGGCCCGGAGTGCCGGGAACGCGGTTTTAGTACTGTGATGGTCATGAATGCCGTTGACGCCGTCGTGGTCGGGGCCGGGGTAGCCGGGCTGACGACCGCCATCGCGCTCGCCGAGGCGGGCCTGGCCACCGAGATCATCACCGAGGCGCCGCCCTCCGCGGTGACCTCGGTGGCCGCCGGGGCGATCTGGGGACCGGTCCGCTGCGGGCCGGAGGGACGGTGCTACGACTGGGCGGCGACCGGGCTCGGCGTGCTGTCGTCGCTGGCGGGCGAGCCGGCCGCCGGGGTTCACCCGGTATCCGGGCGGGAAGTCTGCGCCGGGCCGGAGGAACCCCCGGCCTGGACCGGGCTGCTGGACTCGCTGCACGTTCTCGGCCGAGGCGAGCTGCCCGCCGGGTTCGCCGCGGGCTGGCGGTACACCGCGCCCGCGGTGAACATGCCGGTGTACCTGGAGTACCTGCTGGGCCGGTACGAGAAGCTGGGCGGCACGGTGACCGCGGGGACAGTGACGTCGCTGGACGCGGTGGCGGCGCCGGTCGTGGTGAACTGCACCGGGATCGGCGCCCGCACGCTGGTGCCGGACCAGGAGCTGGTGCCGGTGCGCGGGCAGGTCGTCGTGGTCGAGAACCCGGGCCTCGCCGAGTTCTACATCGACCACGGCACCCGCGGCGACGAGTACGTCTACGTGTTCCCGCACGGCGACACGGTGGTCCTGGGCGGGACCGCGCACGCGGACGCGTCCGACTGGGCCCCGCGGCCGGAAGTCGCGGCGCGGATCGTGCGGGAGACCGCCGCCGTCTTCCCGGCGCTGCGCGGCGCCCGGGTGGTCGCCGAGCGGGTGGGGCTGCGGCCGTGCCGGCCGGAGGTGCGGCTGGAGGCGGAGACGCGGCCCGGCGGGCGGGTGCTGTGGCACAACTACGGGCACGGCGGGGCCGGGGTGACGCTGTCGTGGGGCTGCGCCGCCGAGATCGCCGCCGGGGTCCTCGCGGGCGCCGGGCACTGAGGCCCGGCCGGCCGCTCAGCTGCCGTCGCGCAGGTCGCCGGGCTTGCCCGGGGTGAAGGCGACCGAGTCGAAGACCGCGGTGCACCCCGCGCCGAGGGGCGACTGGGCCAGGAAGCCGACGCGGGCGCCGGACGCCTCGCCCAGGCTGAAGTAGCGCAGCAGCCGCCAGTAGGCGGCGTCCTGCGAGGCGTGGAACGCCCAGGCCCGGCCCGACCGGGTAACCCGCAGCCAGAGCGGGCCCCCGGCCGTCTCGAAGGAGTTGCTGTCGTCGGAGATGCCGTGGGTGACCACGGTGACCGCCGTCGGGATGTGCTGCGGGGAGAACTCGTAGCAGACCTTGGCCCAGCGCCGCTCGCTGAGGTACACCAGCAGGGCGCCGGCGTCGAAGGCGGTGCCGAAGCCGACGGTGACCCGGGCCGCGAGGGTGAAGTCGTCGTCGTTGGGCAGCCCGGTCCACCGGCCCGCGTCCGGCCGCGCCCCCTCGTCCCCGGCCGGGTCGATGAACATGTCGGACCGCGGGCCGCCGGTCAGCGTCAGCATCTCGCCGTTCACGCTGGCCCGGCAGGCGGGGGTACCCGAGGACTGCAGGGGGAACGGTACTCCGGGCAGGTGCAAGTCGGTCACGGTTGGCAGTGTCCCACGAAGCGGCGCCGGCCACGGGCCCGCCTCCGTTTCGGTGCGGCGGCTGGCCGCGGGCGGGGCAGCCGGCGGGCCGGTATTAGGGTGGTCGGGTGGATATCGGATTCGGAGCGCCGGTCGCCGGGGCCTGGGCGACCCCGCGGAACCTGAGCGAGCTGGCCCGGCGGGCGGAGCGGCTCGGCTACCGGTCGGTGTGGACTTTCCAGCGGCTGCTCGCCCCCGCCGCGGCGAACCTGGCGCCGGTGTACCGGTCGGTGCTGGACCCGATGGTGTCGCTCGGCTACCTGGCCGCGGCCACTTCCTCCATCCGGCTCGGCGTCGCGACCGTCGGCCACTCCTTCCAGTCCCCGCTGCTGCTGGCCAAGCAGGCCGCCACGGTGGACGTGCTGTCCGGCGGGCGGCTCGGCCTGGGGATC
>DASWUW010000308.1:0-3770 GCA_036406335.1 Trebonia sp. | reverse complement strand
GTCTTATGAGATTCACGGGAGCGGTACTGCGGCGACTGAAGCTCGACGCCGTTCCCAAACCGTGACAATCTGATTGACGGAGCTCAATCTGGATCTTCTCGCCGGCAGCAGGGCGCGGAATCGGCATTGATCACGGGCGTCCCGGCAGGAGGGGGCGGTTTTGTCACCACAAGCACCCGGGTACGGCCGGCTTCGCTACGCTTGGCTGCTTCCCGCCGTGCTCGCCGCTGCGCTGCTGATCCTGCTGTGCTGGGCCGCGTGGGTGTACGGCTACAACCCGGGCTGGCTGGCCGGTTCCCGGGCCTGGTGGCGGGGAATGCTGCGACCCGACCAGGACTGGACGCTAGCCACCGCGATGATACTGCTCGCCACCGGGCTGGGCAGCTACTGGTGGCCCCGGCGGCGGCACAAGCTGCCCATCGGGCTGATCTGCATCGCGGTAATGGTGGTGATCGCCGCCGTTCTCGGCCTGGCCGCGTACGTGCCCTGCCGCGGGCAGATAAGCACGACCGGGATCACGTTCTGGATCCTGCAGCTGTACGTCGGGCAGCCGCCTAACATCTACCAGAACGTGCACGCGGCAATGACCAGCTGTACCGGCGATCCGCCGCTGGCACTGCAGCTCGGACAGATCGCCGGCCTCGGCGCGACGCTGATCGGCCTGCTCACCGCCGCTTCAGTGCTATGGCGGCAGCCGCTCAGCCGCCTGCGATCGCGGTTTGCCCGCGACGTGACCATCTTTACCGGTCTCGGTACGCTCAGCATGCCGCTGCTCAAGGAGCTGACGGCGGCCAAACACAGCCCGAGTGCGGTCGTCGTCATAGAGCCCGAGGAAAGCAATCCGCTCCTCAAAGAGGCCAGGCTCACCGGCGCCCGGATCGTTATCGGAGAACCGACTTCGGCGCAATTGCTGCGGCCTATCATCTCCGCCTGGCGCGGCTGCGCGCTGAGCAGCCTTTACGCGCTGCGGGACCGAGTCCAGGAGAACGAAGAAGCGATCAAAGCGGTGGAAGATATTCTCCGCCGGACCAGGCCGCACCAGCACCATCGGCCGCATCTAGTCGCGCTCATCGACGACCTGCGGCACGCCGAGTACTGGAGGGGAGCACAGAGCGGCCGGTCTGATGCCTGGTTCGCGGACGCGCTGAGCCCGGCCGAGGCAACCGCGCGCGCCGTGGTCGCCCGGGTGCTGGCCCGGCAGCCGCGGTGGCTGCTGCTATGCGGGGACAGCACCGTGACGCTAGCGGTCCTGCTGGAGCTAGCCCGCTCGGCCTGGGAGCAGGCTGAACTAACGAAAGCCGCGGAACTGGGCCGCGGAGCCCCTCCGCTGGCATCGGCGGCTCCGTCCCTGCTGCCGCCTGAGCGCGTGGTGCTGCTCGACGCCAGGTCGCCGGACATTATGCGGGAGTACCTCGCGTCCGCGCCCGCTGGCATTACCGGCTCACTTCCCGGCGTGGTTACCCTACGCGCCCGCTGGCGTGACTCCTTGCTGCGTACACTCGACGAGATGAAGCCGGAGCAGAGGCGCGAGACCGCGGTCATCGTGACGGAGACGCCGCCGGGAAGCGGGGTGCACGAGGCGGGCCGGGTTGCCCGGCTGCACCGGGAAACCCCGGTCTTCGTGCTGGCGGCCAAGGCCAGCGTCACCGGCGACGCGGCCTTCGACCGGCTGCATCCGTTCGAGCTCAGCCTGCTCATCGACGGCGAGGTGCCCGAAGATACCTGGATTCGGGTTGCCCGGCACTGGCACGAGTGCTACCGGCTGAGCCATCCGCTGCCACTTGGGCATCCGAATTCCGCCGCTCGCGCGCCGTGGCTCGAACTCGACCCGTTCCTGCGGCAGGACAACATCCTCCAGGTCCGGTCGATCTTGTCGGCGATCTCAGTATTCGGCCGCCAGTGGGTACCAGTTCGCCTGGTCCCGGCCGGAAGCCATATCGAGTTGAGCGAGCGGGAGCTCGAAATTGTCGCGATGAAGGAACATACCCGGTGGCACCAGCGGCGGCTGACCACTGGCTGGGCCAGCGGCCCCAAGGGCGGTGCCAGCTCCAGCAGCCTGCTGATGCCCTGGACGAAGCTACCGTCCGATGAGCGCGTGCGACGCCGCGAAGGAGTCGGATCACAAATTGCGCAGCTCGAAGAAGTTGGCTTCATGCCCGTCGTCAAAGCAGGCGGTCCACCGCACGCGGCCAGCTACGAGCGGGTCGGGATCGTCGAGGCCCGTCAGCTGAGCAGCCGCTACGCCTGGCGGCGGCGAACCGGCGAAGAGCTGCACGGCGAGGCCGGAGACTGGCGCGTCATAGACGACCATGGTCACGAGCGTACGGTGGGTGACGCTGAGTTCCGCGCGGCACACGACTTTATCGGCGGCTGGCGCTGGCGCCGGATCGGAGCATTCCGGGCCTGGCCAGTCAGCGAGACCCTGGTCTTGCGGACCAAGGAAGGCAGCGCGACCGCCTTTCCCGGGGACTGGGTGGTAGAGGGAGTGCACGGTGAGCGCTGGCCCGTCAGCAACCAGCAGTTCCAGCGGAGTTACCGGCGTATCGAGGATGACGTCGGCCTGCCGGCCCAGGCGAGCACGGCGGCCGCCGCGAGCAGCAGCACGGCGCCCACGATCTCCCAGTAGAGCGTGCTGGTGGCGTAGGGGACGGACCAGCTGTCCTTGAAGCCGAACATGCCGACTTCGACGTCGATCACCAGGGCCGCGACCGATACGACGAGCATGCCCGCGCCGATCAGCAGCGCCCAGACCCGGCGGCTCACGATAACCAGCAGGCCGATGACGACGGCGGTGATGCCCTGGATCAGGAAGAGCGGGCCGATGGTCGGGATGTCCCGGTACGGGAAGGGCTGCCTGCCCCACAGGTACAGGTGGAGGTAGCCCGAGTACACCGCGCAGGCCGCGCCGCCCGCGATCAGCAGCGTGATCGCCACCCGGGCCAGCGGTGACGCGAGGCCGGCCGGCCCTCGCAGCAGCAGGCCGAGCCACCAGGGCCGCGCCCTGAGCCCGGTTCCCGTGGACACGCCAGCTTCCCCCGGCACGACAGTCTCTTCCCTGGGCACAACCGTCTCCTCGCAGACCGCGGACCGCGGTCACCCTAAGCGTCCCGGATACCTTCTACCCGCTTGTCACGCGGCTGAGCATGCTGGGGTTCAAGGTAAGAGGAAACTCAGAGTATCCAGCGGAAACCCATTACCGCTGCTTACGGCTGGCCAGCGGCACGGCGAACCACAGTGAGCCGAGCATGACGCCGGCCAGCGCGGTGATCACGCCGCCGCTGACCGCCCCGGCTACGTACCACGTCACCAGCAGGACCGCGCTCAGCACGGCGGCCCCGACCGCCACCAGACCGAGGATGGCCAGCAGGTTGGCCAACCGCACCAGGCGTTCCTTCAGGCCGCGGCGGAAGACCAGCCGGTGGTAGGCGACCGGCCCGATCAGCAGCGTGGTCGCCACCGCGGACAGCGCCAGGCAGGCCAGGTAGAGGCCGCGCTGCGCGCCGCTCAGCTGGCCGAACCGGGTGGTGAAGGGCAGCGAGAGCAGGAACCGAACAGCACCTGCACGCCAAGTCCGGCCACCCGCAGCTCCTGGATCAGCTCGGAGAGATTGCGGTCGTCCCGCTGCGCCGGGGTTTCCTGCCGCGCATCGGGGACCTCGCCGGACCCCACATCGACCACCTCCTGGCCTCCCGACGCTACCGGGCCCGGGTTAGCCGGGGAAAGGCGGGTAGCGGCGCCGGATGAATACCCAAACAGCGCAAACGTCAGGG
>DASWUW010000307.1:0-2212 GCA_036406335.1 Trebonia sp. | reverse complement strand
CCGGCCGAGGCGGCCCGACATGGCGATGAACAGGCGGTACTCCTCCTTGTTGTGCCCGGTCAGCAGCTCTACCTCACGGGCCGCGCCGGAGACCAGCGCCCGCCACGGCGCCCGGGTCAGCACCTCGCCGTCCACTACGGGAGAGAACGGCGTGTCGCTGATCCGCAAGGCTCCCCAGTGGAGGAACTCCTTCATCCGCCCGGCCACGTTGACCTGGGCCGCGACCAGCCGCTGGGGGTCGGCGCCGCTCAGTGCCGCCCGGGTGGCGGGAAGCCCGGCGGCGGCGGCGATCTCCTCCGTGACCGCCGTCGCCAGGGCGGCCGAGAAGAACGTGCCGGGCACCGACTGGGCGATGGCCCGCCGGAACAGCCCCCGGGCTGAGTCCATGGCGAGCAGGGCGGCGATCACGCCGGCTCCGGCCGACTCGCCGAAGACGGTGACGTTGGCCGGGTCGCCGCCGAACGCCCCGATGTTCTCCCTGACCCAGCGCAGGGCCGCCACCACGTCGAGCAGCCCGCGGTTGGCCGGGACGCCGTCGATCTGGGCGAATCCCTCCACTCCGAGCCGGTAGTTGCAGGACACGAAGACCGCTTCGGCGCTCGCGAACGGCGTGCCGTCGTAGCCGGGACCGCCGGTGCCGAACATGTACGCGCCGCCGTGGATCCACACCATGACCGGCAGCGTGCGGGCCTCGGGGTCGGGAGTCCAGACGTTGACGGTCAGCCACTCGCCGGAGGAGTCCGCCGGGGGAACCGCGGCGCCCGGGGTCCCGGGACCGCCGGGGATGGCCGCCTGCGGGCACTGCGGGCCGAACTTGGCCGCCTCGCGGACGCCGTCCCAGCCTGCGGGCAGTTCCGGTGCCTGGAACCGCAGCGCGCCGACGGGCGGCCGGGCGAAGGGGATACCGCGGAAGACGGCGTTGCCGTGCTCCGCGCGGCCCCGGACCCGGCCGGCGGCGGTAGAGACCTCAGGTTCGGCTGAGCCCATGGGGGCGACCTCCGCTACGTCAGTGGAGCGATAAGGGTTCTTGCTGAAGACTTTAGATTAATTAACTGGATCGAGCACGGCCTCCGGGCCCGGTAGGGTGCAGCGTGAAGTCACCACGCGCGGTCGATGACCTTCCCTTCGCGGCCGAACTGCAGCCGTTTTCCGATGTCTCCGGCCCGGCGGGCGGTCTGGAGATCGACGGCGACTACGACCGCGTACTGTTTTCCGGGGGCCCGTTCACCGATGCCGAGGCCGGCGGCGGGCGCTTCACCGAGTGCGTATTCACCGGCCGGGCCGGCTTCGACGGGGGACGGCTGCGCCGGGCCCGCCTGTCGGACGTGTGGTTCGGCGAGACGCGACTGGTGGGGGTGGACCTGGCCGAGTCGTCGCTGACCGACACCTGGTTCAGCGGCTGCGTGCTGGCCGGGGTGCAGGCGTTCTCCTGCGTCGGGCGGCGGGTGCTGCTGCGCGGCTGCAAGCTGGACTCGGTCAACTTCCGGGACGCCAAGCTGACCGACGTCGTCTTTGAGGACTGCGTGCTCCGCGACGTCGACTTCGGCTCGGCCAAGCTGCTGCGGGTGCGGTTTCCCGGCAGCCAGCTTACCGGCGTGGACTTCACCCGCACAGGCTGCACGGACGTGGACCTGCGGGGCGCCCGGCTCGGCACGGCCGAGATCCCGGGTATCAAGGCGGGCTTTGACAGCCTGCGCGGTACCAGGATCGATCCCCTGCAGCTGATGACCCTGGCCCCGGCGCTCGCCCACCACCTGGGCATCACGGTCGCGGACTAAGTGACGGGAAGGCCCGCCGCGCAGCCGCGCATGGCCTGGGTGAAGTGGTCGGCCCGGTCGCGGTAATCGCGGAACTGGCCGAAACTCGGGGCGGCCGGAGACAGCAGCACGACGCCGTCGGGCCGGGCCCAGGCGAAGGCCCGGGTTACCGCCTCGTCCAGGTCCGGGCAATTCCGGACGGTCTCGAAGCCGCCACCGGGGGAGGGAGGCGTCTCGGCGAAGGCCGCGCTGATCCGGGGACCGCAGTCGGGCAGGGTGAGCACGGACGTCGGCTCCTCACGCTGCTTGACCCCGTCCGCGAGCGGGCGGTAGTCGATACCCCGGTCCTGGCCGCCGACGATCAGCGCGACCCGCCGGCCGGGAAACGAGTCCAGGGCCGCGAGGGTCGGCAGCACGTTGGTCGACAGGGAATCGTCGATGAAGGTGACGCCGTG
>DASWUW010000306.1:0-2190 GCA_036406335.1 Trebonia sp. | reverse complement strand
GCCACGGACGCCGAGCAGGGGTTGCTGACCTGCCGGTACTCGGTAGACGGACGGCCGTTCGCCGAGCGGGTGACGCTCGCGCCGGGACCGGCCTGGGACACCCCCGCCGCCCAGGCCGCCGCGCGGGTCGTCTACCTGCTCGCGGGCGTCTCCTACTACAAGACGGCCGCGCCCCCGGTCATTGACCTCGGCGGCACGGCACTGACCGAGCGCGAGCGGGACTTCCTGCGCGAGTTCTATCAGTCGGGCCTGGGCGAGTACGCCTACCGCAACGGCCTCGACCTCTCGGACCTCACGATCCGCGCCGATCCGGCGGCTTACCGGCCCGCGTCTCCCGAGACGGCCTCGGCCCCCGACGCCGGGCGGCCGCTCATTCCCTTCGGCGGCGGCATCGACTCGATCGTGACCGTCGAGGGCGTGCGCAGGCGGACCGGCGACATCGCGCTGTTCGTGGTCAGCCGGCCGGGGGACCGGTTCGCCGCGATCGAGCGGCCCGCCGCGGTCAGCGGGCTGCCGGTGGTCCGGGCCGGACGGGAGATCGACCCGCAGCTGTTCCGCTCGCGTGAGCTCGGCTTCCTGAACGGGCACGTGCCGGTCACCGGCATCATCTCGGCCATCGCGGTGCTCGCCGCGGTGCTCAGCGAACGGGACGCGGTGGTGATGTCCAACGAATGGTCCGCCTCGGTGCCGACGCTCGAGTACGACGGCCGGCCGGTGAACCACCAGTGGTCCAAGTCGGCCGCCTTCGAGGCGAGCTTCCGCGAGCTGCTCCGGGCCAGCCCGGCCATACTGCCTGGCTACTTCTCCGCGCTCCGGGACCGGACCGAGCTGTGGGTGGGGGAGCGGTTCGCGGAGCTCACCCAGTACCACGGCACCTTCCGCAGCTGCAACCGGGCGTTCCCGCTGGACCCCGGCAAGCGGCTCGGCCACTGGTGCGGAGAGTGCGACAAGTGCTGCTTCATCGACCTGATCCTGGCCCCGTTCATGTCCGCGGAGCAGCTCCGCGCGGTCTTCGCCGCCGACGGCGGGGGTAGCGAGCCGCTCGGCAAGCCGGAGCTGAAGCCGAAGTTCGAGACCCTCCTCGGCTCCGGCACCAAGCCGTTCGAGTGCGTCGGCGAGGTCAGCGAGTGCCGCGCCGCCGTCGTCCTGGCTGCGAGCAGGCCGGATCGCGGGGACACGGCGCTGCTGCAGGAACTCGCGGCCGAGGTGACGGTACGGCCGGACGGGCCCGCCGGGGCGGAGATCGAGGCCATGCGGCACCCGGTCGGGACCAGCTTCGTTCCCGCCCGGTACTCCTTCGAGGAAAAATGACGCGCCCGAAGCTCGGCTGGGCTGACCTGAGCGGGTCCCGGGTCGGCCTGTGGGGACTGGGCCGGGAAGGCCACGCGTCGCTGCGCAAGCTGCGGGCCATGGGCGCCGAGCCGGTCCTGGTCGACGACCAGCCCGGCGAGCCCGGCGTGCTGGAAACCGCCGACGGCGGCCTGGAGGCCCTCGAACGCTGCGAGATCGTCATCAAGACCCCGGGCATCAGCCCTTACGGCCCGGTCGCGGCCCGGCTGCGCGGCGCCGGGGTCACGCTTACCGGAGGCCTCAGCCTGTGGATGAACGAGGCTGACCTCACCCGGACCGTCTGCGTCACCGGCACCAAGGGCAAGTCCACCACGTCGTCCGTCCTCGGGCACCTGCTGCACGGCCTGGGCCGCACTGCCCTGGTCGGCGGCAACTTCGGTGCTGCCCCCTATGACCCGGCCCACGACGGCGACTACGACTACTGGGTGATCGAGGTCTCCAGCTACACCGCGGCCGATCTGGCGGTGACCCCGCCGGTCACCGCCGTGACGTCGCTGCACCCCGACCACCTTCCGTGGCACGGCGGCGTCGAACGGTACTACGCGGACAAGCTGTCGGCGACGTCCCAGCCGGGTGCGGACCTCACCGTCGCCAACGGGGACAGCGGACTGCTGCGCGAGCGGGCGGGACTCCTCGGACCGCACGTCACCTGGGTCAGCGAGACCGACGAGCCCGGTGCGACCTGGATGGACCACCTGGGCCTGCCCGGGCGGCACAACCGGCGCAACGCCCTGATCGCCCGCGCCGTGCTGCGCGCCCTCGGCCGCGGCGCCGGCGACCCGGACCTGGCCGGCGCGGCCGCCGACGACCAGCGCCTGGCGGCGGCCGCGGGCGGCTTCC
>DASWUW010000305.1:0-7198 GCA_036406335.1 Trebonia sp. | reverse complement strand
GCCGCGCCCACGCCGACCGCGACCGCGATGAGGACGGCCACCACAAACCAGACCAGGCGCCGCGGGCCGCGCTCGGCACGTCCGGTGCGGGCGCCGCCCGCGCCCGGCGGGTACTGATGGCCGAGGTCGGGATAGGACTGGGACGGGCCGCCGTACCGCCCCCCGCCCGCCGGGGCGGACCCGCCGGCCGGCGGCGGGTACCCTCCGCCCGGCTGGTACGGGGTCGTGCTGCCCCCGCCGCTCTGGCCCGCGCCCGGCTGGGCCGCACCGCCGCCTGCGCCGTCGTACGCCGGGCGGTTGTCTGGCGACGGGGTGACCGGACGGGCAGGCCGGGCCGGGGCGGCCGCGGAAAAGGTGGGCAGCGCCCGTTCGGCCGGCTTGGCCGCGGTGAACGACGGCTTCGGCTGGGCCGGCTTCGGCTCGGTCGGTTCGGCTGGCGTGGGCTGGGCGGGCTTGGCCTCAGCCGGCTTGGGCGGCGCGGACGCGGTCCGCGCGACCGGAATCGCGAGCTCGGTCGGCTGGTACCCGGCTGGCTCCAGCCCGGGAATCACGGTTTCCTCGGCTTCGGCGCGCGCCCCCACGGCGGACCCGCCGCGGGGACTGCCGGAGGCGGAGCGCGCGTTGAGCAGCGCCGCCTTCGGCTCGCCGATGACCGTCTCGGGCACCCGCGGCCGGGCCGGCTCCGGCGTCCCGGTCCCGGGTTTCGCGGGCTTGGCCGGCTTGACGGCCTCGGCGGCGGCCGCCGCGGCTACGGCCTCGGCTTCCGCCACCAGTTCAGCCTCGCCGCCGGCCGCGGCGTTACCGGTCTCGGGCACGCCGGTCCCGGAGCGGTCGGTGCCTGGCCTGGTTTGGTCTCCGTCGGCGCCCGCGCTCTCCGCGGCGGCAGCCTGCCCGCCGGGAAGCGGACCGGGCTCCGCGGCCGCCGGCGCCTCAGGTTGCTCCTGGCCCGCGGCCGGCTGCTCCGGTTCCGCGCCCGCCTGCTCAGGGGCGGGCGGCGCGGGCGTCTTTTGCGCCGGATGGTCCTCCGGTGCGGTGACCGATGCGGAGGCCGCGCCGACGGCGGGCTGCCGTACGTAGGCGGAACGGATCGTCGCGGGATGGGCGGCCGCGGGCGGCTCGTCCGTGACGCCGGACAGCTGCGGCAGTACTTGCGCGAACATCCGGGACGCGGCCGACGCCGAGGGACGGGTGGACGGGTCGCGGCGCAGCAGCGCCGCGATGAGCGGAGCGAGCCGCCCGGCGTGCGGGGCGACGGGCGCGTCCTCGTTGATGATCGCGGACATCGTGGTGATGGCCCCGCCGCGCTGCTCGAACGGCCCGCGTCCCTCGACCGCCGCGTAGATGGTCGCGCCGAGGGACCACAGGTCCGACCCGGGGGTGGCGTCGCCGCCGCGGATGCGCTCCGGCGCGGTGAACCCGGGGGAGCCCATCACCATCCCGGTCTGGGTCAGCCGGGGGTCGCCCTCGAACTGCGCGATGCCAAAGTCGGTGAGCACCGCCCGCTCGTCCCAGCCCTCTCCCGACCGGGTGGCCGAGATCAGCACGTTGCTCGGTTTAACGTCCCGGTGCAGTACCCCGGCCGCGTGCGCGGCCGCCAGCGCGGACAGCAGCTGCTGGCCGATCCGGCCCGCCCGGGCCGCGGGCAGCCGCCCCTCCGCCGTGAGTACCTGGTCGAGGGACTGCGACGGGACGAGTTCCATCACGATCCAGGGCCGGCCGTCTTCCTCGACCACGTCGTAGACGGTGACCACCCCGCGGTGCGAGAGCCGGGCTGCGGTGCGCGCCTCGCGCAGCGTCCGCTGGTAGGCGTTCCGCCGCTCGTCCGCGCCGATCAGGGCCGAGATAACGACCTCTTTGATCGCCACGTCGCGGTCGAGCAGCTGATCGCGCGCACGCCAGACCACGCCCATGGCGCCGCGGCCAATGGGGTGCTCCAGGTTGTATCGCCCGGCGATGACCCGTCCTGTCATTGGGGGCATACGCGGACCATACCAGCGTTTAGGGGTGGCTGCCGATTGACAGCAGCGGGCCCGCCGCCTCGGCGAAGAAGTCGTTGCCCTTGTCGTCGACGATGATGAACGCGGGGAAGTCCCTGACCTCGATCTTCCACACCGCCTCCATGCCAAGTTCTGGGTATTCCAGCACATCAACCCGGGTAATGCAATCCTGCGCGAGCCGGGCGGCGGCGCCGCCGATAGAGCCGAGGTAGAAGCCGCCGTGAGCCTTGCAGGCCTCGGTCACCGCCGCCGAGCGGTTGCCCTTGGCCAGCATCACCAGTGACCCGCCGGCTGCCTGGAAGCGCTCTACGTAGGAGTCCATGCGTCCCGCGGTGGTCGGCCCGAAGGACCCGGATGCGTAACCCGCGGGGGTCTTCGCCGGGCCCGCGTAGTAAACCGGGTGATCGCGCAGGTAACCGGGCATCGGCGCGCCTGCGTCGAGCAGTTCGGCGATCTTCGCGTGCGCGATATCGCGGGCCACGATCATCGTCCCGCTAAGCGACAGACGGGTTTTCACCGGATACCTGGTCAGTTCCGCGCGAATTTCCGACATGGGCCTATCGAGGTCAATGGCAATGACCTCGGCGGAATCAGCGGTCACGGTCGCAGGATCCGGCAGGTACTGCGCCGGATCGGTTTCCAGCTGCTCCAGGAACACGCCGCCGGAGGTGATCTTGCCCAGGGCCTGCCGGTCGGCCGAGCAGGACACCGCGATCGCCACCGGGCAGGAGGCGCCGTGCCGCGGCAGCCGGATGACCCGTACGTCGTGGCAGAAGTACTTGCCGCCGAACTGTGCCCCGATGCCGATCTTGCGGGTGATGCCCAGCACCGTCTGCTCGAGCTCGGTGTCCCGGAATCCGTTGCCGAGGGGGGACCCGGAGTCTGGCAGGGTGTCCAGGTACCGCGCCGACGCGTACTTGGCCGTCTTCAGCGCGAACTCGGCGCTGGTCCCGCCGACCACGATGGCCAGGTGGTAGGGCGGGCAGGCGGACGTGCCGATCGCGCGGATCTTCTCCTCCAGGAAGGCCGCCATCCGCGTCGGGTTCAGCACCGCCTTCGTCTCCTGGTAGAGGTACGACTTGTTGGCCGACCCGCCGCCCTTGGCCATGAACAGGAACTTGTAGGCGTCCCCGTCGGTCCCGTAGATCTCGATCTGGGCGGGCAGGTTGGACCCGGTGTTCTTCTCCTCCCACATGGTCAGCGGCGCCATCTGGGAGTAGCGCAGGTTCAGCTGCGTGTAGGCGTCGTAGACCCCCCGGGCCAGGTGCTCTTCGTCCCGGCCGTCGGTGAGGACACCCTGGCCGCGCTTGCCCATCACGATCGCGGTCCCGGTGTCCTGGCACATCGGCAGGATCCCGCCGGCCGCGATGTTCGCGTTCTGCAGCAGGTCGCGGGCGACGTACCGGTCGTTGGGGGAAGCCTCGGGGTCGTCCAGGATCGACCGCAGCTGCTTGAGGTGCGCGGGCCGCAGCAGGTGGGCGATGTCCCGGAAGGCCGTCCGGGACAGCAGCGTGAGCGCCTCGGGGTCAACGTCAAGGAAGGACCGCCCGAACGCGTGCCTGGCCGTTACCCCGCCCTCAGCGAGCTGTCGGTAGGTGGTCTCGTCCGGCCCGAGCGGCAGCAGGTCCGTGTAGGAGAAGTCAGCCATACCCGCAAGCTTAGGACGGCCGGCGGCCGCGGCAGGCGTGACGTTGATCGCTTCGCCCGGGCATCATGTCCGACTTGAGAAGGTTAAGAAAATTAGCCGTCCTGTCCCGAAGTTCCCGGCTTGTTTAGGTATCCATAACCTTGTAATGTGACGGTGTGCGGCGGTGCCACGCCACGCGGTGCCCCCGTCCGCTTGTGGACTTGCTCGCCACGCAGTGCCCCCGTCTGCGTAGGCTGAGCGGTGGCGCCGCCGCACTTACAGCTCACAGTTCGTCCATCTGCTGGGCCAGCCGGGTCAGGGCGGGGACGGCGGCGGCCAGGGCCTGCCGGTCCGCCGCGGGCAGCAGTTCGACGGCCTGGGCGGCCAGTTCGCGGCGGATGTCCCGCCACCGCCCGATCCGGGCTGCGCCCGCGTCGGTGACGGTCAGCCGGACTGAACGCCCGTCGGTCTCGCCCCGGCCCCGGCTGAGCAGCCCGTCCTCGGCGAGCTGGCTGACCATCGTGCTGACGCTGTTGGGGGCGAGCCGCAGCTCCGCCGCCGACTCGGCGACGCCGATGCCGGGCCGCCGGGCGGCCAGGCGCAGCAGCTCGGACCGCGCGGGCGGCAGCGGCTGCGCGTAGGCCGCGGCCCGTTCCGCCTGCCGGGCTACCCGGCCCACCGCCCCCAGGGCAGCCAGCAGCTCACCCGCCTGGATCCTGGCCGCGGGGCCGGCCAATTCGGGCCGGTCGGCCGCCGGCGAGGTTACCTCGTTCACCGAGCTAACTATATGGAATAGCAGTGTCCAGAGTCTTTAGGTGTGCTTAAGAAACTTACGGGTAGCGGGGCAAAAATTTCGCTTAACCAGCGGACATCCGGCAGCGGTGCGCGGGCAGCAGCCCGGCGTCACCTGCCGGCGGACGAGGAAGTTCGAGGAAAAGATATGGCGACTAAGTCCTCCATAGAGTCGGACAGCAGGCCGATCCGCAGTCTCATTCCGGCGCGGATCGACCGATTGCCCTGGTCCAAATTCCATACCCGGCTGGTGGTGGCGCTGGGTATCGCCTGGGTCCTCGACGGCCTCGAGATCACCATCGCCGGCAACGTCGGGCCGGATCTCACCCTGCACAACACGCTGAACCTGGGCGCGGGCTCGGTCGCCGACATTGCCTGGTGGTACCTGATCGGCGAGGTCATCGGGGCGCTGTTCTTCGGCCGGCTCTCCGACAAGCTCGGCCGCAGGAACCTCTTCGTGATCACCCTCGGCGTCTACCTGATCGGCAGCGGGCTCACCGCCGCGACCCCCGGGGGCGGCAAGTGGATTATCTTCCTGTACGCCACCCGGATCATCGCCGGCATGGGCATCGGCGGCGAGTACGCCGCGATCAACTCCGCGATCGACGAGATGATCCCGGCGAAGTACCGGGGCCGGATCGACCTCGCGGTCAACGGCACCTACTGGGCGGGCGCGCTCATCGGCACGATCATCACGCTCGTGGTGCTGAATCACGTCGCCGCCGAATGGGGCTGGCGGATCGCCTACCTGGTCGGACCGGTGCTCGCGCTCTGCATCATCTACGTGCGGCGCAACCTGCCCGAGTCGCCCCGCTGGCAGATCATGCACGGAAAGGAAGAGGCCGCTGAGTCCTCGATCAGAGAGATCGAGGAACACGTCGAAGCGACCAAGGGCGCGCTCCCGCCGATCGACGAGAGCAAGGAACTGACCATTACGCCGACCGCCAAGATCGGCTACTTCCACCTGGCGGTCACGCTGTTCCGGGTCTATCCCAAGCGGGCGATCCTGGTCTTCGCGCTGATGTCCACCCAGTCCTTCCTCTACAACGCCATCTTCTTCACCTACGGGCTGGTCCTCGAGTTCTACTTCCACGTCAAGGTGACCAACACCCCCTACTACTTCCTCGCGTTCGCGGCGGGCAACCTGCTCGGCCCGCTGACCATCGGCAGGCTGTTCGACACGATCGGCCGCCGGAAGATGATCTCGGGTACCTACCTGCTGTCCGGGGTGCTGCTGCTGTTCGTCTCCTTCCTGTTCAAGGCCGGCGACCTGAACGCGACGACGCAGACGCTCGCCTGGGCGGTCATCTTCTTCTTCGCCTCCGCGGGCGCCAGCGCCGGCTACCTGACCGCGAGCGAGGTCTTCCCGCTGGAAGTCCGGGCGAAGGCCATCGCGGTGTTCTTCGCCATCGCGCAGATTTTCGGCGCCTTCGGCTCGGCCTGGTACGGACACCTGATCGGTACCGGCAGCAACCGGAACACGCTGTTCGCCGGGTACGTCGTCGGTGCCGTCGCGATGATTCTGGGCGGCCTGGCCGCCGTCTTCTTCGCGGTCGACGCCGAGGGCAAGTCGCTGGAGGACGTGGCCACCCCGCTGTCGGTGAGCGGCAAGCCGGGGCAGTAACCCAACGGGTGCCGCCGGTGCCGGATTAGAAATTCATCCAGTGCCGGCGGCATTCGTACGCCACGTCCCGGGTGCGGAAGTGCTCCGCCTCCGACCGCTTCACCGCCAGGTAGGCCGCCGACCGCAGCGGCCCGAGGGCGTCTATCAGCACGGAGTCGGCCTCGAGGGCGCTGAGCGCGGGGACCAGGGAGGCGGGCAGCCTGGCTACGGTCAGCCGGTCCCGTTCCTCTTGATCGAGTGTCGCGGGGTCGGCCGTCAGCGGCTCCCCGGGCTCCAGGGACCGCCGGATGCCGTCCAGGCCCGCGTGGATGAACGCGCCCAGCGCGAGATACGGGTTGCCGGTGGAATCGACCGGCTTGAGCTCCAGGTTCACCGAGCCGGCCGACCCGATCGGCGAGCAGATGCGCAGCGCCGCCTCCCGGTTGTCGGGGCCGTAGCAGGCGAACGCGCCCGACCACGTCTGCGGGGCGAGCCGCCGGTAGCTGTTCACCGAGCCGCAGGTCAGCGCGACCAGGCCGGGCAGGTGCGCGAGCACCCCGGCCAGGAACCGGTAGCCGAGCTCCGACAGCCCGAACCGGCCGTCGGAGTCGGCGAACGCGTTCTTCCCGTCCGCCCACAGCGAGGCGTGCAGGTGGGCGCCGTTGCCCGCCTGCTCAGGCAGCGGCTTGGGCGCGAAGCTCGCCCACAGGCCGTGCCGGATGGCAACGGCCCGGACGGTCTCCCGCAGCAGGACGTGATTGTCCGCCGCCCGTAGCGCACCTGCGTGCCTGATGGGTACCTCTTGCTGGCCGTGGCCGAGCTCGGGGTAGTAGTGCTCGACCTCTAGACCTTGTTTGAGCAGCGCATCGACGAGGTCGATCGTATAGTCGTGCGCCAGGTGGAAACCAGTAGCAGCGTAACTGAGGCTCTCGTCGAGGGGCACGAACGATGCGCCTTCGTGACGTCCCAGGCTGAACTCGGGCTCGAACGAGGCCTGCAGCTCGTACCCCTCGCCCGCCAGCTCCGCGACCGCCTGCCGGAGGAAGGTGCGGGCGCATCCGTCCCACGGACTGCCGTCCGGGTTCACCTGGTCTGCCAGCATGGCCGCCGCCCCCGGCGCGTAGGGCAGCGTCACGAACGTGTCCGGGTCCGGCTTGAGCCGGACCTCGCTGACCGGCC
>DASWUW010000304.1:0-3368 GCA_036406335.1 Trebonia sp. | reverse complement strand
CCGGCCGCGGCGCGGGCGGCCTGACGCTCGTCAGCGCGGTCCAGCTCGGCCTCATGACCTGCATGGGCGTGTTCAACCCGGTGTACGCGACCTACCGGCTGGACCACACCGCACCGCAACAGGTCACCCGGACGCTGTCGGCCTGGTCGGTGTCGAGCAGTCTCACCATCGCCGCGCTGACCGCACTGTGGGGCGTGCTGGCCAGCCTCACCAGCCCGCGCGAGGCGATCGCGGCCGCCGGGATCGCCCTGCTCGGCACGCCGCTGCTGCTCCCCCGGCGGGAGCACCCGCGCCCGCCGGCGCCGGGCCGGCCGGCCACTGAAGTTGCGGGACGGGTGACGGCGGGGTAGAACGCAATGAGCCGGCCGGTTCCGCGACGAGGAGGTTCCCGGTATGACCGAGATCCCTGGCCTGGACCTGACGCGGTTCGCCGCCTGGTTCGAGGGCGCCTGCCCGGGCGAGATCGGCGGGCCGCTGCGCGGCCGGCTGATCGCCGGGGGCCGGTCCAACCTGACCTACGAGGTCAGTGACGGTACCCGGACCTGGGTGGTACGCCGGCCGCCGCTCGGGCACGTGCTCGCCACCGCTCACGACATGGCCCGCGAGTACCGGGTCATCACCGCGCTGCGGGCTACCAGCGTCCCGGTACCGCTGAGCTACGCGCTGTGCACCGACCCGGAGGTACTCGGTGCCCCGTTCTACGTGATGTCGAACGTCGACGGGATCGCCTACCGTACGGCGGACCAGCTGGGCGCGGTCGGGCCGGACCGGGCCCGGGTCATCGCCGAGCGCATGGTCGCCACGCTGGCGCTGCTGCATTCAGTCGATCCGAACGAGACCGGGCTGGCCGACTTCGGCCGACCGCAAGGCTTCCTGGCCCGGCAGGTCCGACGGTGGAAGCAGCAGGTCGACGCGTCGCGCAGCCGTCCGCTGGCGGGCATCGACGAGCTGCACGCGCTGCTGGCCGCCAGTCCGCCCGACGGCTCGCCGCCCGCCATCGTGCACGGCGACTACCGGCTGGACAACGTGCTGGTCGGCCCGGACGACAAGGTAGCCGCGGTAGTGGACTGGGAGATGGCCACCCTGGGCGACCCGCTGACCGACGTGGGGCTGCTCATCGTCTACCAGCGGATGGAGCGGCTCGGCGACGGCCCGATGGCCAGCGACGCCCCCGGTTACCCGAGCGAGCCGGACCTGCTCCGCCGCTACGCCGAGGCCAGCGGGCGCGACCTGTCCGACCTCGGTTTCTACATCGCCCTGGCCTCGTTCAAGGCGGCGGCCATCCTGGAGGGCATTCATTACCGGTACGTCCACGGCCAGACGGTCGGCGAGGGGTTCGAGAAGATCGGCCCGCTGGTCGAGCCCCTGGTCGCGGCCGGACTGGCGGCAATCCGAGAAGAGGACAGCTGATGGATTTCGGCTTTGACGCACGCACCGAAGAGCTGCGGCACGTGCTGCTCGAGTTCATGGACGCCCACGTCTACCCGGCTGAGGCGGTATTCGCCGAGCAGCTGGCCGCGCTGGAGAACCGCTGGGCCTGGACCAGCGTGCCGGTGCTGGCCGAGCTGCGCCAGGAGGCCAGGACCCGGGGCCTGTGGAACCTGTTCCTGCCCGGGGAGCACGGCGCCGGGCTGACCAACCTGCAGTACGCACCGCTGGCGGAGATCACCGGGCGCAGCCTGGGGCTGGCCCCGGCCGCGCTGAACTGCTCCGCCCCGGATACCGGGAACATGGAGGTGCTGGTCTCGTTCGGCTCCCCCGAGCAGCGCAAGCGCTGGCTGGAGCCGCTGCTCGACGGCGAGATCCGCTCGTCGTTCGCGATGACCGAGCCTGACGTGGCCTCCTCCGACGCGACCAACATCGCCACCCGGATCGAGCGGGACGGCGACGAGTACGTGATCAACGGGCGCAAGTGGTGGATCACCGGGGCGATGAACCCGACGGCGGAGATCTTCATCGTGATGGGCAAGACCGACCCGTCCGCCGACCGGCACCGCCAGCAGTCGATGATCCTGGTCCCCCGGGATGCTCCCGGGGTCACCATCGTGCGCGGCATGGAAATCTTCGGATACGACGACCACGAGCACGGCGGCCACGCCGAGATCGTGTTCCGGGACGTCCGGGTGCCCGCCGAGAACCTGATCGGCGGCGCGGGCGACGGCTTCGCGATCGCGCAGGCCCGCCTCGGGCCGGGCCGGATTCACCACTGCATGCGCTCGCTCGGCCTGGCCGAGCGAGCGCTCGAGCTGATGTGCGCGCGGGCCGAGGCCCGCGTCGCCTTTGGCAAGCCGCTGGCCGAGCAGGGCGTGATCAGGGACTGGATCGCCGAGTCGCGGGTGCGCATCGAGCAGCTGCGGCTGCTCGTGCTCAAGGCCGCCTGGCTGATGGACACCGCCGGCAACAAAGCGGCGCACACCGAGATCCAGGCCATCAAGATCGCCACGCCCGCCGCGGTGGAATGGATCATCGACAAGGCGATCCAGGTGCACGGCGCGGGCGGCCTGAGCCAGGACTTCCCGCTGGCGGCCGCGTACGCGGGCATCCGGACGCTGCGCTTCGCCGACGGCCCGGACGAGGTGCACAAGAACGGCCTGGCCCGGACCGAGCTCGGCCGCCAGCGGGCCCGGGCCGGCGACGCGGGCCGGCGCTAGGCCGGCTGTTCCGCCTGCAGCTGCTTCACCATGTCGAGGGCGTCGTTGACGTGCCGCCCGATGTTGGTCATGGAGTTAAAGACCTGCCGCACGGTGCCCGTCCGGTCGATCACGTAGGTGACCCGGCCGGGCACCATGCCCAGGATGGACGGCACCCCGTAGCTCTTGCGGACCTGGCCTTTGTCGTCGCTGAGCAGCGTGAACGGCAACCCGTGGTGCTCGGCGAACGCCGCGTGGCGGTCCACCGAGTCCGAGCTGACCCCGATGACCTCAGCCCCCGCGTCGGTGAAGACCTCAAAGCTGTCCCGGAACGCGCACGCCTCCGCGGTACAGCCGCTGGTCTCGTCCTTGGGGTAGAAGTAGAGCACCACCACCCGCTGGCCGAGCCGGTCGCTGAGCCGGACCTGCTCCCCGTTCTGAGCCGGGAGGGTGAAGTCGGGAGCCTGGTCGCCCGCCTGGATACCTCGTGCCATCGGTGCCTCTTTCCGCGTCGCTGCTGCTTATCGAACCCTATGGCCTGACAACGGCGGCGGCGCCGGCCGCCCGGCCGGGCAGCGCTATCCTCGAGCCTTCCGGCTCGCACCTGGGAGGCACGACGACGTGAACCTGACCGCGCAGCAGCTCGACCGGGCCCACGGCGTCCTGCTCGGCACGGCCGCGGGTGACGCGCTCGGCGCCGGCTACGAGTTCGGGCCGCCGCTGCCCGACGACCGGACG
>DASWUW010000303.1:0-3421 GCA_036406335.1 Trebonia sp. | reverse complement strand
TGGCCCTCAGCAGCCGGTACCGGACTGAGCCCAAGAGATCCGACAGAAGAAGACTGCTAGCGCTGAGCGAACAGGCTCTGGTCCTGTCCCGACAGTACCGGCTGCACGCGACCGTGGGCGCCGGGTAACGCCGTGGCGCGGCCGCGGACCGCGGCTCAGCGTGGGGCTCAGCGCGGAACCCTCGGCAGCCGGGCCAGGTCCAGTACCGCGGCGGCCGGACTCCCCGGCCCACTGACCAGGGTCAGGTCCTGACCGTGGGCGGCTAGCTGCGCCGCCACCTGGTACAGCACCCGCACGCCGTCGCCCGCCAGGATGGTCACGGCAGACAGGTCGACAGCGAGCGGCAGCACGCCCGCGCGGCAGGCGGCCAGCAGCCGGGACGCCAGGCGGTCAGCGGTACCGGCATCCACCGGTCCTGACACCCGGACCCGGGCCACGGGCGCGGAAGCGGTCAGCTCGGCGGCGAACGGCGGGCCTGCCGGGCGCGCGGCGGCAGAGCCGGCGGCCAGCGGCGCGAGCATGGGCTGACGGTGCAGCCGGTGCCGCATCGTCACCACTGTCCCCCGCGCTCCCCGGGGATCGCCCGCCCCCCGCAGCGGGTGGCTGACCTGGAGCTGCTCGGCGAACTGGACCGCCACGGACAGTCCTTCCCCGCGATCGGCACCGGTGGTACCGGGCAGGCGCCAGCGTCCGCGGTCGCTCACCCGGGTCTGCAGGTACCCGTCGGCGGCCACCGCCGCCTCCAGGCGAACGGGACCGCGCGGGCCGGACCGGTAGGCGTGCTCGATCGCATTCGTCACCACTTCGATGACGGAGAGCTCCGCGAGCTGCCGGTCCCCGTAGGCGACGCCAAGGCCGGCCAGCCAGTCGTCCAGGGCGCGCCGCAGCGCCGCCGCCGCCTCCGGCCGGGCCGGCACCTCGAGGTCGAGCGGGGCGAGCGGGTCCGGCTGGCGCCACAGGGCCAGGGTCGTCACGTCGTCGCCGTATCCGGTCCGGGCCAGCAGCTCGACGGTGAGCTGGCTTACCCGCTCGGCGGGCGTTCCCCTGGCCCAGTCGGCCAGCGCCGGGTCCGCCGCCGCGTCCCCGGCCACTACCGCCAGGTCAGCCAGGCCGCCGTCCAGGGTACGGGCCGGCCGCAGGACCAGCCCGTCGCTGTAGAGCAGCAGGACTTCTCCGGGCGCCAGCACCGCGGGCCGGGCGGGCGCCGCGAGCGGCCCGGGACCGGTGCCCAGCGGCCTGCCCCCGGTCCCGGGCAGGTAACGCGCCGTCCCGTCCGCGGCGGCCACCAGCGGGGGCGGGTGCCCGCAGGTGACGTAGCAGAACCGCCCGTCGACGGGATCGAGCACGGCCGCGCCCAGCGTGGCGGCGCGCAAGGCGGCATCGCCGGCCGCGAACTTGTCGGTCTGGGCGAGCGCGTCCTCCAGTCCGCACTCGTCCAGCAGCGCCTGCCGGAGTACCGCGCGGAGCCGCCCCATCGCCGCCGACGCACTGACCCCGTGGCCCGCCACGTCTCCCACCATCAGCGCTACCCGGCCGCCGGGGAGCGGGAACGCGTCAAACCAGTCGCCGCCCGCGGCCTCGTCCGCGGCGGGGGGCAGATAGCGGGCCGCGATCCGCACCTGCGCCAGGACCGGCAGCTCGGCCGGCAGCATCGCCTCCTGCACAACGGCCGCCTCGAGCCACGGCTGGGGCCGCGCTTCCAGCGGCGGCTCGGCGGCCGGCTGCGCGCGTACCCGCTCGGTCACGTCGGACTGGTTCACCAGGACGCCGCATACACCGCCGCGGGCGTCACGCCACGGGGTGAGCGTGAAGTCGAGGTACCGGTCTTCGCCCGCTGGCCACCCCCGCGCGGTGAACGGCTCTCCCGCGGTGTAGACCAGGTCCAGCAGATCGGCGGCCGGCGGCCCGAGGAAAGCCGAGAGCACCAGCCGGGCCGGCCGGCCGATGAGGTCGGGCTGGCGGGCAAAGGACCGGTAGGCGTCATTGGCCGCTACGATCGTGTGCTCGGGTCCCTCGGTGACGGCCATCGGCGACGGCATGTGCTCGAAGGCAGCGGCGGCGGCGGCGTCAGCGGTCCGCCGCGGCCGGTCATCCGCGTCCGCCGCGTCGTCCCCGCCCGTAGCCGGCACCATCAGTCTCCCGCCCGGCCGGCTCTAGCCGGTCACTGGCCAGGGTAGGCAATAAAACGCGGACAGGCTAATGATGCGCTGCCGCTCGACGAACGGACCGGCGGCGCGTATCCTAGGCACGAGTTAGCGGGGCTTCATGGCTAACTGTTCTCACCTCAAGCATCGGGGCTCTGCTCGCTGAAGGTGAATGCTGTCATGCTACAGGCTCAGGATGAGGCCACGCCGAACGTGGTCTTCGAGGCTAATGACGACCAGTCCGCGCTCGCCCTGCTGTCCAGCCTGCGCGGGGTGGTCCAGATCCGCAGCTGCGGCGGAGAAGCCCGGATACGGGTGGCACACGGAAGCGTCGGCCCGGTCAGCTTTGACCACCTGACCATCGGCGCCGACCTCGAGGTCGACGTGGGCCCGGTCAACGCCCTGGTCTTCGGTCAGGTGCACTCGGGTACCGTCCGGATCCGCAGCGACGGGGCGGAGCGCCGGTATACCCGGGGGGACGTCTACCTGGCGGGCCAGCCGCTGCGCCGGCGTACCAGCGTAGTCAGTGTCGGCGAGTACGAGCAGGCGGTCATCGACCCGGCTCTGATCAGCCAGGTGACACAGGCTCTGGGCGCTACTGCCGCGGCCGTGCATTTCACCGGTTACGAGGCGGTCTCGAAGCAGGCCGCCGCCATGTGGACATCCGCTTACGACTACGTGCGCGACACCGTGCTCGGCCACCCCGACGCCGCGCGATACCCGCTGCTAGCCGCCAACGCGGCCCGGCTGCTGGCGGTCACCACCCTGTCCGCGTTCCCGAATGACGCGCTGGCCAGCCCGACCGCGCAGGACCGGCGGGACGGCTCCCCGGTCACGCTGCGCCGGGCGGTCTCCTTCATCGACGAGCATGCCCGTGAGGAGATCACCGTCACCGACATCGCGGCCGCCGCCTCGGTCACCGCGCGCGCGGTCCAGCTCGCCTTCCGCCGTCACCTGAACACCACCCCGACGGCCTACCTGCGCCGGGTCCGGCTGGAGCATGCCCACCGCCAGCTCGTCGCCGCCGACCCCGGACACGAGTCTGTCACCGCGGTGGCCTACCGCTGGGGCTTCCCGAACCCCAGCCGCTTCGCCGCCGCCTACCGCCAGGCCTACGGGGTTGCGCCCAGCCGCAGCCTGCGCGGCTAGCCAGTCCCCGGTCGGGGCAGGAACGTTCCGGGGCGGGCGGCGCCGCTTAACGCCGCCGGACAGCAGTTACCGGACCCGCCAGCGGGCCGGACGGCGGCCAGAGCGGCGTCGGCGGCCGGGAAAACCGC
>DASWUW010000302.1:0-2764 GCA_036406335.1 Trebonia sp. | reverse complement strand
GGCGGCGGGCGGGCGGCGCCCCCGACTTCGTCCCGCTGTACCGGGCGGCCGTCCCGACGGACCGGGCGGCCGTCCCGACGGACCGGACGGAGCCCGCAGACGGGTCGGCTCTGGCCTACGCGGTCACCGGCGAGCAGGTCCGGGAATGGGCGTTCCTGGGCTGGATCGCGCTGGCCGACGCCGGCAAGTACCTGCGGCGCGGATCGCGGTGGGAAGCCCACAGCCGGCTGCACGAGGCCCGGCACCGCATCTGGGCGCTGTGGGCGGCGGCGCACGGCGCCCTCTACCCGTGGCACGGCCTGTCCCAGGTGCTCGACGAAGATCCCGGGAACCTGCCGCCGGGCATCGAATCCACCGTGGCCGGACTCGACCCGGCAGACCTGCGCCGGGCCGCGATCGCCAGCGCCGCGGTGCTGGCCGCGGTCAGCGCGGCGGCCGCACAGCGGCACCCGGCCGAACTCCCGGCGGCGATGGCCGCCTACGTCACCGGTGCGCTGCTGGCATACTCGGGCGAATGACGGGACTCGACGTGAAAGCGGACCTGCTCACCTACCTGCAAGGCGCCCGGGAAACGCTGCTGTGGAAGCTGGAAGGGCTCGGCGAGTACGACCTCCGGCGGCCGCTCACGCCGACCGGCACCAACCTGCTGGGGCTGGTCAAGCACTCGGCGAGCATGGAACTGGAGTACTTCGGCCCGGTCTTCGGCCGCCCGCACGGGGTGCCGCTGCCCTGGCTGGCGGATGACGCCGAGCGGAACGCGGACCTGTGGGCCGCGCCCGGGCAGAGCCGGGACGAAATCGTCGCCCTCTACCACCAGGCGTGGCGGCACGCCGACGAGACGATCGCCATCCTGCCGCTGGACGCGGTCGGCCGGGTGCCCTGGTGGGGAGAGAACGGCGAGGTCACCCTGAACTACGCCCTGGTGCACATGACCGCGGAGACCCAGCGGCACGCCGGCCACGCCGACATCGTCCGGGAGCTGATCGACGGCGCGGCCGGGCTGCTCAAGGAGCATGACAACCTGCCTGACGTCGGCCAGGAATGGTGGCGCGCCTACTACGGCCGGGTCGACCAGGCCGCCCGCGGCGCGGCCGGGAACTAGGCCCGCACCGCGTCTACGGGAAGGACACCGAGCATCCGCCCCGACCGCTTCATTCCCGGCCTAGCTTGCCATGGGAGGTGACGGGTGAAAGCCGCCCCCGTTCGGGCTGACGGGGATTTCGTACGGCCGGGCGGGCGCGGTCAGGGCAGCACGGCGGCCAGGTCCAGGCGGGCCAGGCGGGCGGGGTCGGCCAGGATGTCGATCTCGGTGATCCGGTCGGCCCGGACGGTCATCGCGACCAGGGCCAGCGGCTGCCCGTCAGCGGCGATGAGGAAGCCGGGGGTGCCGTTGACCAGGACGAGGCGGCCGAAGCGGCTCAGGTGGGCGAAGCGGCGGGCCTGGGCGACCACCGCCGGGGCGCCGCGGACGAGCTGGGAGGGCCCCATCGGGCTGGCGCCGGCGTCCGCCCGCAGCACCACGTCCGGGTCGAGCACGGCCAGCAGGCCCGCGAAGTCACCCGCCCCGGAGGCGGCCTGGAAGGCGCGGACCACCGCGCGCTGGCGGGCCTGGTCGGCGGGGGTGGCGACGGCGGCCCCGGCTTCGGGTCCGCCCGCGCCGCGCAGCCGGCGGCGGGACCGGCTGGCCAGCTGCTTGGCCGCGGCCGGGGACCGGTCCAGGATGCGCCCGATGTCCTCGAACGGGACGGCGAAGATGTCGTGCAGCACGAACGCCAGCCGCTCGGCCGGCGGCAGCGTGTCCAGCACCACCAGCAGCGCGAGGCCGACCGAGTCGGCCAGCAGCGCGTGCTCGGCCGGGTCGTCCTCGCTCCGGGTGACGACCGGGTCGGGCACGTGGACGTCGAGCGGCTCCTCGCGGCGGGCGGTCCGGGAACGCAGCATGTCCAGGCAGATACGAGACACCACCGTGGTCAGCCAGGCGCGCGCACTCTGCACCCCGCCGGTGTCGGAGCGGGACAGGCGCAGCCACGCCTCCTGCACCGCGTCGTCGGCCTCGCTCAGCGAACCGAGCATCCGGTAGGCCACCGCCTGCAGGTGGGCGCGGTGCTCGGCGAAGCTCGCCGCCGGGTCCGGGCCATTTTCGTTCACTGTCACCTTTTTCCGCTTCCTTCCGTCATACCTCATGACGATCCGAACGGGACCGAGGTAACAACGGATGGAAGTGACCTGATGACCGATCAGCCGGTGAACGGCAGCCCGGTCGCGCCGCGGGATTCGCGCGCGCAGACCCTCTCAGCCCAGCGCGCGGCGAACCGCCTGGTGCGCGGGCTGCTGCGCACGCCCCTGCTGAGCCGGGCCGTAGGCGCCCGGCTGGTGACGATATACGTGACCGGCCGCAAGTCCGGGCGCCGGTACACCGTCCCCGTCGCCTACACCGGGCAGGGCAACGACCTGCTGGTCGGCACGCCGTTCCCCTGGGGCCGTAACCTGCGCACCGGCGAAACGGTGACAATCCGGCTCAAGGGGCGGCTGCGGCAGGCCGACGTCCAGGTCTTCACCGAGGAAGAAGACGTCACCCGGCAGTACGCGGTCATGTGCCGGGACAACCGCACCTTCGCCAAGTTCAACCAGATCGGCTTTGGCGCCGGGGGCGACCCGGAACCGGAGGACCTGCGGATGGCCTGGGTGGCCGGAGCCCGCGCCTTCCGGCTGACCCCGCTGCCGGTGCGCTAGCCGGCTGGCCGGGGCCGGCGGGCTGGCCGGG
>DASWUW010000301.1:0-2096 GCA_036406335.1 Trebonia sp. | reverse complement strand
GGCGATGGTCCGCTCGTACCCGTCGGCCGACAGCGCCTTGGTGGCGAACGCCGCTCCGGCGTTGTTGACCAGGCCGTTCAGCCCCTTCGGGGCGGCCTCCCGCACCGCCGCGACCAGTTCCCGGACGCCGGCCAGGGAGCCGAGGTCCCCGGCCACGGCCAGGTACCGGCCCTTGCCGTTGCCGTTGCTGACCAGCAGGTCTGCTGCTCGCCGGGCGTGGTCAGCGCGTCGTGCGTGCACCAGCACGGTCGCGCCGCTGTTGCCGGCACCTTGAGCTGTCTCATGGCCGATGCCGCCCTTGGTGCCGGTGACCAAGACGGTCTGACCGTCGAGCCTTCCGGCGAACTGGGCGTCGAACTTGCTCATGCGCTTCTCCCGTCCGGCAAGTCCTGCATGTCAGGGCACCTC
This sequence comes from Trebonia sp., assembly GCA_036406335.1. Classification (GTDB taxonomy): domain Bacteria; phylum Actinomycetota; class Actinomycetes; order Streptosporangiales; family Streptosporangiaceae; genus Trebonia. The sequence continues at coordinate 1,688 of DASWUW010000301.1, read as the reverse complement.
GATTTGATGTCGTCTCGCGAGCGGCTCATACGGCGGTCATCTTTCAATCCCGGTAAACGTCGCCGGGGTACGACTGGTGTTATGTCGCCACCCGGCCCCCGTCGACCGCGAGAGTGACGCCGTGGACGAAGCTGGCATCATCGCTGGCGAGGAAGACGATCGCCGCGGCCAGCTCCTCAGGCTGAGCTACGCGACCTGCTGGTGCCAGCGCTGCGAGCTGACTCACCATCTCGTCGGGGACGCTTTCCATCATCGGGGTGCGCGTCGGGCCGGGGGCAACGGCATTGACCCGGACACCACTCGGCCCGTACTCGGCGGCCCAGGCCTTCGTCAGCAGTTCGAGAGCCGCCCGGCTGGCGCCGTACACAGCCATGCCGGCCTGTCCGAAGCTCGCGACCATCGTGCTGACGTTGACGATCGAGCCCCATCCCCGTTCGGCCATGGCTGGCGCCAGGGCCGCGACGAGGAAGAACGGAACCTTGACGTTCAAGGCAAAGGTCTCGTCGAACTCTGCTTCGGTGGCTGCGCTGCTTGGCCCGAGCAAGGCGACGCCGGCGTTGTTGACCAGGATGTCGACGTGACCGCCGCCCGCCTCAGCGGCCCACCCGGCCAGGTCCCGGGCTGACTTCAGATCGCCTAGCGCAGTGAGCCGGAACGTCGCGCTGCCGCCGCTGCCCTCGATCTCGGTGACCACGTCCTTAGCTCGCTGCTCGCTGCGCCCGACTACCAGTACGCGGGCGCCGCGGGCGGCCAGGGCGATGGCCGTAGCCTTGCCGATGCCGCTCGTCGAGCCCGTTACCAGAGCTGTCCTGCCCTTTAGGTCAGTCATTCGACGGGTCGTCCTCTCGGTCTAGACTGGGTGGCACAACTCACTCTGCCAGTTCGACACTGGGCTGTCAAACTCAGAATCCTGCTAAGATCGGCGCATGGTCAACGAGACGAGCGGCCGGCCGAGGCTCACCGCCAAGGGAGCGCGCACCCGGGCCCGGATAGTGGAGGAGGCCGCCGCCCTGATCCACGAGCGCGGGGTGGCGGGCACCACCCTGGAAGACGTCAAGGCGGCGGCGGAAGTCAGCGGCTCTCAGATGTACCACTACTTCCCCGACAAGAACGACCTCGTGCAGGCGGTCATCGACTACCAGGCCGACACCATCGTCACTCACCAGGGACACGTTCTCAGCAGCGCGAACGGAATCGAAGCCTGGCGCAACATGGTGATCACCGCAGCGAAGCTCACCAAAGCAAAAGGCGGCTGCCCACTAGGCTCGCTCGCTGGCCAGCTCGCCGAGAGTGACCCCGAGGCCCGGGCGCTCATCGCGGCCGGGTTCGATCAGTGGGCCGCCACCATCGGCGACGCACTCCGATCCCTTCACGCCGACGGGAAACTCCCGCCCGGCATCGACCCGGACGACCTCGCCACTACCCTGCTCGCCACGCTCCAAGGAGGACTTCTACTCGCCCAGGTGCACCAGAGTGCCCGCCCGTTCGAAACCGCCGTCGATACCCTCCTCGCCCTCGCCGTCGGCAGGTGAGCCCAAGCCGGTTTCGTTCACCGCCATCGGCGAGGCCGGCTCACGGCACTCGGGCGACACGGGCATCAACACGATGCGCTTGCGACCCGCTACCGCGCATGGCGTCGCCCGCCAGGTCGACCACGTCCGTGCACGGCGTACGCCGCCGGGGCCATC
>DASWUW010000300.1:0-8173 GCA_036406335.1 Trebonia sp. | reverse complement strand
AACGTCATCGGCGCCCCCTCCGTCTTAAGGAAGGGGGCTCGCGGCCTGCCCGGACGGCGGCAGGCTGACCAAGGCAATAAGGAGACCGATTTCCCATGATTGAGGTGCGGGGCCTCACGAAGCGGTACGGCGCTAAAACCGCCGTCGACAACCTGTCCTTCGGCATCGAGCCGGGCAAGGTCACCGGCTTCCTGGGACCGAACGGGGCGGGCAAGACCACCACCATGCGCTGCATTCTCGGCCTTGACTACCCGGACGAGGGCGTAGTCACCGTGGGCGGTCAGGTGTACCACGACCTGGCCTACCCGATGCGCGAGGTCGGAGCGCTGCTCGAGGCGAAGGCGGTGCACGGCGGCCGGTCGGCCTACAACCACCTGCTCTGCCTGGCGCAGACCAACAGCCTGCCCAAACGGCGGGTGGACGAGGCACTCGAGCTGGTCGGCCTGACCGACGTGGCCCGGAAGCGGTCCAAGTCGTTTTCCCTGGGCATGAGCCAGCGTCTCGGCATCGCCGCGACCTTGCTCGGAGACCCCCAGGTGCTGATGTTCGACGAGCCGGGCAACGGCCTGGACCCCGAGGGCATCTTGTGGATCAGGAACCTGATGAAGGCGCTGGCCGGCGAGGGCCGCACGGTCTTCGTTTCCAGCCACCTGATGTCGGAGATGGAGAACACCGCCGATCACCTGATCGTCATCGGCCGGGGCAAGCTGATCGCCGACTGCACCATGGGCGAGTTCATCGCCCGCTCGTCCAGTACCGCGGTGCGGGTCCGCACGCCGGCCCCGGACCAGCTCATCCGGGCGATGACCACCGGGGGCGGGGCCGTCAGCGTTAAACCCGACGGATCGATCGAGGTGCACGGCCTGTCCGCCCAGCAGATCGGCGACCTGGCCTTCGCGCTGGGCGTCCGGCTGCACGAGCTGACGATGGTGCGGGCCTCGCTGGAAGAGGCGTTCATGGAGCTGACCGCGAGCAGCGTGGAGTACCGCGCGGACGTACCCGGCCAGCGGCCGGCGGCGGTAATCGGAAGCGGGGTCTGACCATGGCGACAACGGCAATGCCGGACGTGCGGCTGTCCTCCCTGCCGCCCGCGACCGGGCGGGCCGGGCTGCGGGGCGTGCTCGCCTCGGAGTTCACCAAGCTCCGCTCGGTCCGCTCCACCTACTGGACGATCGCGGCGCTGATGGTGGTCAGCGTGGGCATCGCGGCCATCGCGGGCGCCGCGGCATCGTCTGACCTGCACAGTAACCCGGGTGACAAGGCCCTCTTCGACGGTACCCAGGCGTCGCTGATCGGCTTCTTCGAGTTCGGCCAGCTGATCATCGCGGTGCTCGGCGCCTTGACGATCACCTCCGAGTACTCCACCGGGATGGTCCGCACCTCGCTGACCGCGATGCCGCGCCGCGGCGTGCTGTACAGCGGGAAGCTGATCGTGTTCACCACGGTGACGCTGGTCATCTCCCTGGTGACCTCGTTCATCTCGTTCTTCCTGGGCCAGGCGCTGCTGTCCGGGTCCGGCGTGAGCGCCTCGCTGTTCCACTCGGTCACGGTCCCGCTCAACGCGCAGCAGACTTCGGGGAGCGTCCACTTCGTCGGCACCTACACGATCACCTCGGGCGCCGTGCTCACCGCCGTTGTCGGCAGTGCCCTGTTCGTCACCGTGGTCGCGCTCATCGCGTTCGGCCTCGGCGCGATCATCCGGCACACCGCCGGGTCGATCACCACGGTCATCGGCCTGATGTTCGTGGTGCCGATCATCGTCCAGGTCCTGCCCAGCTCCTGGCGCGACGACATCATGCGGTTCTTTCCCGATGCCGCGGGCCGCGCGGTCTCGGTGACCGTGGGGCAGGGCAGCGACTCGCACCTGTGGTCGACCTGGCCGCAGTTCGGCGTGACCGCGCTCTACGCCGCGGTCCTGCTCGCCGTCGGCGCCTATCTCGTCCGCAGGCGGGACGCTTAGCCGGCACCGCTCAGCTACTGGGGTCGCCGGGGATCAGCGCCGGCGGCCCCGGCCGCTTTCCGGCCCCGGCCGCTCCGCTCAAGGGTCAGAGTGCGGCAACCGTCTCCGGGGTCAGCTCGGTGAGCGAGCCGAGCACGACGCGGGCCGCTCCGAGGGCGTCCGCCGCGGGCGGGTACTCCGGCCGGGGAACCGCGATGACCGTGAGCCCGCCGGCCGCCGCCGAGCGCAGCCCGTTAGCGGAATCCTCGACCGCGGCGCAGTGCGCGGGGGAGACACCGAGCCGGGCGGCCGCCTCCAGGTAGACGTCGGGGGCAGGCTTGCCGCGGGGGACCTCTTCGCTGGACACGGCCGCGGCGAAGACCGGGCGCAGCCCGGAGGCATCCAGGACCGCGTCGATCAGCGACTTGGGCGCGGAGCTGGCCACCGCGAGCCGGTAGCGCGGAGCCAGTCCCCGCACCGCGGCGACCGCTCCGGGCAGCAGCGGCAGGTGCGCCTCGTACTCCGCCGCCATGGCCGCGATGACCAGCTCGGCCACCTTTTGCGGGGGCAGCGGGATACCGAAGTCCGCGCTCATGTAGCCGGACCACTCGGCGGTGGACATGCCCATCATCCGGTCCTGGGCGTCGGCCGGCCAGCGGCCGCCGCGGGAAGCGGTCAACCCGCGGCGGACCCGCTCCCAGACCGGCTCGGAGTCGACCAGGACGCCGTCCAGGTCGAATACGACCGCCTCGATCATGAGCACCCCTGGTTTGTGACGGAACTGGTTATCGACGGAACTGGTTATCGACGGGACTGGTTGCCGACCTTAGCGGAGGACCAGCGCCAGCTGACGGGACTGGGCCACCAGGCGCCCGCCTGAGTCCCACAGCTCGGCGTCTTCCTCGAAGTAGCCGTCGGCCAGGAACCGGGTCAGCGTGCGGTAGGCGAGCCAGCCGGGGGCGGGCCGGGCCCGCAGGTGCACGGTCATCTCCACCGTGGTCACCCGGCGCAGGCCCAGCTCCAGGGCCGCCGGGGCCACCGCGTCCGCGAACATCGGCAGCGACAGGAGGTCGGGGTCGCGGCCGTCGGCGAACCGCATCCAGCCCTCGTACACCGGGCGGCCGGACGGCGGCGTGCGCGTCACCCAGCTGGGCAGCTCGCTGACCCGGTACTCGATGCGGTCCACCAGCGTGATGGGCGGCACGATGGCCCGCTGCAGAAGCTGGCACTGCTCCGGCGGCGGCAGGGCCGGCGGCTTCCCGGCGCTGAAAGACGGCCCGCCCCGCGCGGCCGCTGCCGACAGGTCGGTGTACGCGGCGGTGGCGCGCATTACCTGCTTGCCCTCCCGGTACACGCCCGCCTGGCCGAAGCCGGTGGTACGGCCCGCCTGGATGACCTCGGTCCGGATCTCGGCGGGACCGGGCGAGCCCGGCCGCAGGTAGAACCCGGAGAGGACCAGCGGGTCGGGAAAGGGCAGCACCGTGCCGACCGCGCGGGCCGCCAGGGCGAGCAGGAACCCGCCGTTGGTGCCCCCCTGGCCGTCCCAGCGCCCGTCCAGTCGCACGCCGAAGTCCGGGCCGCCGCCGGACAGGGCAGTCGCGGCGTCGAATTCGAAGGTGCCCATCAGAACCGGGTGCCCATCAGAACCGGGTGCCCATCAGGGCAGGGTCAGGATCTCGGAGCCGTCCTCGGTGACCAGGATGGTGTGCTCGAACTGCGCGGTGCGCTTGCGGTCCCGGGTCACCACGGTCCAGCCGTCCGGCCAGATGTCGTAGCTGACCACGCCCAGGGTGAGCATGGGCTCGATGGTGAACGTCATGCCGACTTCCATCGTCACGTCGGTCGACGGGTCGTCGTAGTGCGGCACGATCAGCCCGGAGTGGAAGGTCGTGCCGATCCCGTGCCCGGTGAAGTCGCGCACTACCCCGTAGCCGAACCGCTTGGCGTAGGACTCGATCACCCGCCCGACCGCGTTCAGCGGCCGGCCGGGCCGGACCGCGCGGATGCCGCGCATCGTGGCCTCGCGCGTGCGCTCCACCAGCAGCCGGGATTCCTCGTCCACGTCGCCCGCGAGGAAGGTGGCGTTGGTGTCGCCGTGCACGCCGCCGATGAAGGCGGTGATGTCGATGTTGACGATGTCGCCGTCGCGGACCACCGTGTCATCGGGGATGCCGTGGCAGATGACCTCGTTCAGCGAGGTGCAGAGCGACTTGGGGTAACCCCGGTAGCCGAGGGTGGACGGGTACGCGCCCCGGGCGACCAGGAAGTCGTGCCCGACCTGGTCCAGGTAGTCCGTGGTGACGCCGGGGCGCACGTTGCGTCCGACCTCTTCCAGGGCGCGGGCCGCCAGCCGGCTGGCGACCCGCATCCGGGCGATCGTGTCCGTGTCCTTCACATCCTGCTCACCCAGCGTGGGCTGCTTTCTGCCCACGTACTCGGGGCGCGGGATGCTCGCGGGAACCGGCCGGGCGGGAGAAAGCCGGCCCGGGTGAAGCAGAGTAGCCATAATTTGCGAGTCTAGTAGGCATGGCGAACTCCGACGAGCAGTGGTGGTTCTGTACCCGGCACAACACAGTTGAGCCCGCTGACACCCCCTGCCCAGGCAAGGATCTTCTCGGCCCCTACGCGACCCGGGAGGAGGCGTCCCACGCCCTGGACAAGGTGAGGGAACGCAACGCGGCCTGGGACAAGCAGGACTAGGCGGCACCCGGCTCCCCGGGCCGCGCGCCGGTTCCGCTTTAATGCGGCATCCATGCGGGCGGCACCCGGTGAGCCGGGCTACCCTAGACCCTGTGAGCAATCATTTGCCGCCGGCCGCGGAAGCTCGGCTGGCCGAGATCAGGCGCAGCGGCACCTGGGGCTCATCGCTGTCGCCGGATGAGTTCGCCGCGGTCCGTTCGGTGGGATTCGAGCCGGCCGGGCAGGTGCTGGGCGCCGCGGTCTACAACGTCGGCTACACCGGGGGCTACGGCTGCCCGGGCGCCTGGGGCGGCTACTCTAACGCCTGGGCCCCCGCCGCGCGGACCCAGGTATCGAGCAAGGGCGGCTACGGCTCGTTCGGGCCGATGGTGAAGACCCTGTACGAGGCGCGCCGCGCGGCGATCAGCCGGATGGTGGCCGAGTGCGCCGAGCTCGGCGGGCACGGCGTGGTCGGGGTGCAGCTCACCATCGGGCAGTTCCCGGCGGGCGGGCTGGAGTTCAAGGCGATCGGCACCGCGGTGCGGGCGCCGCTGTCGCCGCCGCTGCGCCACCCGTTCACCTCCGACCTGTCCGGCCAGGATTTCGCCAAGCTGGTGCGCAGCGGCTGGATGCCGGCCGGGCTGGTCCTCGGCATCACCATTGCCGCCCGGCACGACGACTGGCGCACGGTCGGGCAGACCCGCTGGTCGGCGGGCAACGCCGAGGTCACCGGCTGGACCGACCTGGTCAACGACGCCCGCCACGACGGCCGGCAGCAGCTCGCCGCGGACGTCAAGCGGATCGGCGCCGAGGGCGTGGTGATCGCGGACATGGACATGCGGGTCCGCGAGCGCGAGTGCCCCGCCCAGGAGGGCGGCCGCGACCACATCGTCGAGGTAGTCAATATCGGTACCGCGATCGTGCGGTTCAAGAGCAAGCACTCCGAACGGGACCAGCGGTCTCCGCTTGCCATCATGTCTCTCGACCCGCAGCGGCGTCAGGCAGCGCGGGTCAACATCGGCCAAAACAGGCGTTAGCAAACCGAAGACAAGAGGACGTCGATGACCAACCAGCAGATTTCTGACCTCGGCGCGGCCGGCGTCCCCCAGGACGCCATCAAGCGGCTTTCCGAGCTGCAGCCGGGCAAGGCCGGGTCGATCTTCACCTCAGACCTTTCGGTGAACGAGTTCCTGCTGGTCCGCGAGGTGGGCTTTAAGCCGCTGGGACTGGTCCTGGGCTCGTCCATTTACCACGTCGGACTGCAGGTCGGCCGCTGGGGCAAGAACCAGGAGCTCGACGTCCTGTCCCAGGCGATGTACCACGCGCGGGAACTGGCCATGTCCCGGATGGAGGCCGAGGCGGACGCGCTCGGCGCCGACGGCATCGTGGGCGTGCGGCTGGACGTGGAGATGAAGGAGTTCGGCGCCGACATCGCCGAGTTCATCGCGGTCGGCACCGCGGTGAAGGCCGAGCCCGGCGCCGGCGGCGGCGGGGTGACGAAGTGGCGCAACAACAAGAACCAGCCGTTCACCTCCGACCTGTCCGGCCAGGACTTCTGGACGCTGATCCGGGCCGGCTACGCGCCGCTCGGCCTGACCATGGGGACCTGCGTCTACCACATCGCGCACCAGCGGATGGGCTCGGTGCTCGGCAACATCGGCCGCAACGTCGAGCTCGAGCAGTTCACCCAGGCCCTGTACGACGCCCGCGAGCTGGCCATGACCCGCATGCAGGCCGAGGCCGAGGAACTGCACGCCGAGGGCATCGTCGGCGTCCAGCTGCGCCAGCACTCGCACACCTGGGGCTCGCACACGACCGAGTTCTTCGCCATCGGCACCGCCGTCCGCCCGCTGCGCGAGGACCACGTCATCGAGCGCCCGACAATGGTCCTGTCCCTCGACTCCTAAGGCCAAGCCCGCCACCCGCCGGCCCGTCACCTCCCGGGGCCGAGCCCGCCACCCGAGCTCCCGCCCTGGCCGGCGGCCCCCGTGCCATGATCACGGAGACTTTCCTGCCGACGGAGAGTTAACCCCGTCATACGGGGTGCGATCATCCGTGATCATGCTCTGATCGCCTTGCCCCGGTCTCTCGGCTGTTTCTGGAAGCTACCCGGAGCCCGGCGGAGAGCCGGGGAACTAAAGGCGGGTTCTCTAACCGCTGCGTTTCCGCAGCACGAAGGAAGTTCCCCGATGGCCGCCGGGCCTAGGCGGGACCGACGGCGGAAGGCCGGGACACTAATCAAGGCCATTGCGAGGCCGGGAATTGAACCCGGTAGAAGGAAGTGTCCCGATGGCCGCCGCCGGCCAGTTTTCGGTCGGGCCGGAGCCGGTGAGGAAAGCAAGCGAGCTAGGTTATTAGCCGTATAAGGGCGTGAGAAGGAAGTTCGCCTATAGCCTCGCCGGCCCGGCCGTTACGCCGGAATCAGGGTAGCCAGGTTGGCCAGCGTATATACCGCCGACCCGGCTGGCAGCACCTCCTCCGGCTGATCGGTGCCGATCCAGGTGACCGGACCGGCGTGGTCCCGCGGTCCCGCGGCCTTGGCCTGCAGCAGATCGACCAGGTAGCCGACCCGCAGGTAGTCCCGGGCCATGACCGACCGGGCCAGCAGCACCGACGAGACCCGGTTTTCCTCCACCCGGACCCCGCCGAACGTGCCCTGGCGGCCCCGCAGCTGCAGGTGCAGCCACTTGGCGTACCAGGCGCCGTCGTCCCCGCGGAAGAACACCAGCGGCGCCGCGCTGCGGCCGTCGCCGGCCAGCGCCGACTTCATCCGCACCGTCCGCGGCTCGAACGGCGCCCCGGCCTGGTCACGGCCGCGGGTCATGAACCCGAAGAAGCCCTCCGCGACCTCGTCGAAGCCCTCGCCTGAGAACACGTAGACCTGCGGGATCACGTACCCCAGGCCGACCTGCGGCAGGTCGACGTCGATGAACTCCGACGCTCCCTCCGCCGCCTCGGTGATGTCACCCGAGTGCACCGCGGCGAAGTTCCGCAGGCTGGTGTAGCTGACGTGGTCCCCGCCGGCCCACTCCCGGTCGGTGAAGATCGCCGACAGGTCGAAGTCGGTCCGCCGCGCGGCCTGCCGCCAGTAGACGAAGAACCGCAGCCGCTCCCCGTCCACCGGCGTGACCGAGCCGCGCGGCCAGACGCCCAGGCCGCCGGCCGCTGGCTTGCCCGACAACGGCAGCGCCGCCCCGAGCATCACCGGGTCGACTACCAGGCGGCCCGGGTCCGGCCCCGCCGGTTGGCGAAGACGCGCGGCAGTCCCAGCAGACCCAGCCGGTTGGCCAGGTGCTCCCGTACCGACAGCAGTACCCGGCCCGGCGCCGCGACGAGCCCGGCCGCCGCCGACACCACGTCGCCCCGGGCGAACGCTAGCTCGGCCCGCCCCGCGACCGACCGGACGCGCTCCTCGCCCCGGGCCACCGCGAACACCCGGGCCGCGTCCGGGGACCCGGGCTCGTGCGGGTGCAGCCGCTCGCCCAGGCGCTTCCACGCCTCGGCGTGCCGCGGCACGTCCGCCAGCCGGGTCTCGTCCGCCGCCACCGTCGCGGC
>DASWUW010000299.1:0-4734 GCA_036406335.1 Trebonia sp. | reverse complement strand
GGCAGCTTCATGACCGGCGGCATCTACCCCGTCGACGGCGGCGCCCTCCTCCAGGGCCCCAGCCTGCCGCCCCTGGACTAACCCCACCCCCGGCCCGGGGGTGGGGGGCCTACGCCGCGTACTCCGCGTGCCCGACGAACGCGGCCCACAGGCTCGCGTAGACCCCGTCCAGCTCGAGCAGCTCGTCGTGCGACCCGGTCTCGGCCACCCGGCCGTGGTCCATGACGATGATCCGGTCGGCCCGGGCCGCCGTGGTCAGCCGGTGCGCGACCACGATGGTGGTGCGCCGCGCGGCCAGCGAGTCCGTGGCCGCGTTGACCGCGGCCTCCGAGGCCAGGTCGAGCGCCGCCGTGGCCTCGTCCAGCAGCAGGATGTCGGGGTCGGCCAGCTCGGCCCGGGCCAGCGCGATGAGCTGCCGCTGGCCGGCCGACAGGCTCCGGCCCCGCTCGCCCACCTCGTGGGCGTACCCGCCGGACAGCCCGGTGATCATGTCGTGGGCGCCGACGGCGCGGGCCGCGGCCTCGATCTCCGCGTCCGCCGCGCCCGGCCGGGCGTAGGCGATCGCGTCCGCGACCGTCCCGCTGAACAGGTACGCCTCCTGCGGCACCACGCCCAGCCGGTGGTGGTATTCGGTCAGGTCGTAGGACCGCACGTCCACCCCGTCGATCAGCACGGCGCCCCCGGTCACGTCGTAGAACCGCGCGATCAGCTTGACGATGGTGGACTTGCCCGCGCCGGTCTGGCCGACCAGCGCCACGGTCTCCCCGGCCGCGATGGTGAACGAGACCCCGGCGATGGCCTCGCCGGCCGTCTTCGCGTCCACGTCGGCCCCGGACAGGGAGGACCCGGCCCCGTAGGAGAACCGGACGTCGCGCAGCTCGATCCGTCCGCCGAACCCGGCCGCGGGCACCGGCAGCGGGTCGGCGGCGGCCGGCACGGTGGTGCGCAGCCGGAGCAGGTCCTTGATCCGGGAGAAGCCGACCGCGGCCTGCTGGTAGCCGTCGAAGACCTGGGAGAGCTGCTGGATCGGGGCGAACACCATGTCGATGTACAGCAGGTAGGCGATCAGCGCGCCGACCGACAGCACCCCGGAGTGCACCTGCCCCACCGCGACCACCAGCACTAGGGCGGACGCGATGGTGGACAGCGTCTGCACGAAGGGGAAGTACAGCGCGATGTACCGCTGCGCCCGCAGCCGGGAGACCCGGTAGGCGGCCGACCGGCCGGCGAACCGGTCCAGGTTGGCGCCCTCGCGGCGGAACGCCTGGGTGACCCGCAGCCCGGCCACGTTCTCGGCCAGGTCCGCGTTCACGACGGAGATCCGCTCCCGCGCCTCGGTGTACGCCTTCGACGACTTCATCCGGAACACCACGGTCGCCACCGCGAGCACCGGGACGATCGCCAGCACCAGCAGCCCCAGCTCCACGTTGATCACCAGCATCGCCGCCAGCACCCCGATAAAGGTCAGCAGCGACGACACCATGGTGACCAGACCGGTCTGCAGGAACGACGAGAGCGCGTCCACGTCGGTGGTCATCCGGGTCATGATCCGCCCGGACATCTCCCGCTCGTAGAAGTCCAGCCCGAGCCGCTGCAACTGCGCGAAGATCTTTACCCGCAGCGTGTACAGCAGCCGCTCGCCGTTGCGCCCGACGACCATCGTCTCGGCCGCGTTGACCAGCCAGTCGCCGAAGACGACGGCCAGCCCGGCCACCGCCAGCAGCACCACCACGTGGAAGGCCCCGGCCCGCACGCCCGAGTCGATTCCGCCGCGCACCAGCGCGGGCAGCGCCAGGTTGGCGGCGGCGTCGAGCCCGTCCAGCACCAGGCCGGCGATGAGCGCGACGGCGATCGGCCGCAGCAGTTTGCGCAGCGTGAAGTCGGTGTCCCCGGCCCGCGCTCGCGTGATGTCCACCTTCGGCTTGTCCTTGAGCGGCGGCAGCGCGGCCACCTTGGCCAGCAGTTCGGGGCTGGGCGGCACCGAGCCGATCATGCCGTCCATGTGGCTGCCGCCGGCCCGCGCGGCCCGGCCGCCCGAGGTGCGGTCCGCCGTGCTGGCCCGCCCGACGGACGCGGACGCGGCCACCGCCCGTTTGGCGGCCGCATCCGAAACCACTGCTCCCGAATGAACCACCGCTCCCGAACGAGTCGCCGCTCCCGAACGAACCACCGCTCCCGAACGAGTCCGGCTGTCTCTCCCCGGCGCAGCCGGTTCGAGCCCCGGCCCCTTCTCGTTGACCGGCCGCTCGGCGGCCCCGCTCTGCTCGCGGGCCGGCCCCGGCGCGCCGGCCAGGCTGACGTCCTCGAACAGGTCGTCGCGGTCCGCGTGGGAACCGTCGGGCCCGGTGATCAGGATCCGGTACAGCTCGCTGCGCTCGGTCAGCTCCGCGTCGGTGCCGATGTCGGCCAGCCGTCCGTCGGCGGTCATCACCGCGATCCGGTCGGCCAGGTTGAGGGTGGACTTGCGGTGCGCGATGAGCAGCGTGGTCCGCCCGGCCATGACGCGGTGCAGCGTGGCGTGAATCTCCGCCTCGATCCGCGGGTCGACGGCCGAGGTGGCGTCGTCCAGCAGCAGCAGCCGGGGGTTGGTGATGAGCGCCCGGGCGAGCGCCACCCGCTGCCGCTGCCCGCCGGACAGGGTGAGCCCCTGCTCGCCGACCACCGTCTCGTAGCCGTTCGGCAGCTCGCGGATGAACTCGTCCGCCTCGGCGGCCCTGGCCGCCGCGATGACCTGGTCTTCGGTCGCGTCCGGGCGGCCGTAGGCGATGTTGGCCCGGACCGAGTCGGAGAACAGGAAGGAGTCCTCCATGACCATGCCGATGGTGGAGCGCAGGGACTGCTCGGTGACGTCGCGGACGTCGTACCCGCCGACCTTCACCGCCCCGCCGCGCACGTCGTAGAACCGGGGGAGCAGCAGGCTGAGGGTGGACTTGCCCGAGCCCGACGGGCCGATGACGGCCACCGTCTCGCCCGGCCGCACCTTCAGGGAGAGCCCGCGCAGCACCGGCTGGGACGGCACGTAGCCAAACTGCACGTCCTCGAACTCGATCCCGTTGGCGTCCGCGGGCAGCTCGACGGCGTCCGGCTTGTCGGCGATCACCGGCTTGGAGTCGATGACCTCGAAGACCCGGATGACGCTGGCGCGGGACTCCTGGCCGATGGTGACCAGGCTGGTAAGGATCCGCACGGGGCCGGTCAGCTGGGCCAGGTAGCTGGAGAAGGCGAGGAACGTGCCCAGGCTGACATTGCCGCGGATGGCGAGCCAGCCGCCGAGCAGGAGGACGCCGACGAGGCCGAGCGAGGGGATGGCGGTGAGACCGGGGTTGTACCGGGCGGTCAGCCGGGTCATCCGCAGCCGGGAGCCGAAGAGCTCTTCGCTCGCCGCCTCCATCCGCCCCATTTCCTGCTCTTCCTGGCCGAACCCCTTGACCACGCGGACACCGCCGACGGTCTCGTCGACGATTCCGGCGACTTCGCCGACGACCTGCTGCGCGTGCCAGGACGCGGGGAAGAGCTTCTTGCGCGAGGCGGTGGCGATCAGCCACAGCGCGGGGGCGACCGCGACCGCGACGAGCGACAGCAGCGGGGACAGGATCACCATGATGACGAGGGAGAAGACAAACAGCAGCAGGGAGCCGAGGATCAGCGGCATCCAGGACAGCAGCCCCTGCACCATGTTGATGTCGGAGATCGACCGGCCGACCAGCTGCCCGGTGTGGATCTCGTCCTGCCGCGCCCCGTCCAGCTTCGACAGCGACTCGAAGACCTCGGTCCGCATGGCGTGCTGCACGTCGAGGGCGGTCTTGCCGCCCCGGTAGCGCCGCAGGTAGATCCCGACGAAGTTGGCCGCGGCCGCGATCACCAGTCCGATGGCCAGCGGCCAGACCGACTGCTTGTGGGCGACGATGACGTTGTCGATGACATCCCGCTGCAGCAGCGGGATACACAGCGTCGCCACCGTGTAGAGCACCGCCCCGGCGAGCGCGATGATCACGTCGCGCTTGAACCGCCAGCAGTACCCGGCGAGCCGCCGCAGCCAGCGTGACTCGCTGGACGTCGGCGCCTTAACCCGTCGGCCCCGTGCTGGCCGGCGGTCCTGTGCTGGCCGGCGGTCCTGTGCTGGCCGTCGGTCCCCGTGTTGGCTAGCACCCTGGTGGCCAACTTTGTCGCTCAATGACACTCCGTCGCTCGTTTCGTCCAAGCCAAAGTCCAGTAACACCGCGGCAACATATTTCATTTCCCGGGCTAACGATTTTACCGGCTCCGGTTCGAATGTCGGCCCCCTTCGCTACCGTCCTTGCCATGCGGTTCCTGCACACCTCGGACTGGCACCTCGGGCGGTCACTGCACCGGGCCGACCTGCGCGCGGCGCAGTCCGGATTCCTGGACCACCTGGTGGCGGCGGTGCGGTCGGAGCGGGTAGACGCGGTGCTGATCGCGGGTGACGTCTACGACCGGGCCATCCCGCCGGTGGACTCGGTCGCGCTTTACGAGGACGCGCTCGCGCGGCTGCGGTCGGCCGGAGCCCGGGTAATCCTGATCAGCGGCAACCACGACTCGGCGCGCAGGCTCGGCGTCAACAGCACGCTCGTCGACGGTTCCGGGGTGCACCTGCGCACCCGGCCCGCCGCTCTCGCGGACCCGGTGATGCTGGCCGACTCCCACGGCAGCCTGGCCGTCTACGGCGTGCCCTACCTGGACCCGGCCATCGGCCTGCCAGACCAAGACCAGGCC
>DASWUW010000298.1:0-2365 GCA_036406335.1 Trebonia sp. | reverse complement strand
CGTCGGCTTCGAAGTGCTCGACGGCCAGGCCGTAGGCGCTGACGTTGCTGGCGTTGACCTGGAGTCCGGTTTGGGACACATCGCAGGTCCAGCAGCCGTTGGCGCCGCCGCCTACCCCGGTCTGGTCGGGCGTCCCGGTCTGGCCGGCGCCGTGGTCCGCCCGCCACAGCCAGACGTTGTCCAGGATGGAGTTGTTGGAATCGTCCACCACCGCCGTGGTGGCCGCGCCGGCCACCTCTCCGCCGATGCGCACGTTCAGGTCGTCTACGGTTACCGGGTTCGAGGAGTTGCTGGCGGTCGATCCGGCCACGCCTAGCTGCACCAGGACGGGGGAGTTGACCGGCCCGGCGTCGACGATGAGCCCAGACAGGTTGACTCCGGCCACGTCGGCCACGGTGATGGCGGCGGTGCCCTTGGTCGGCTCCAGGGTGGCGAAGCCGAGTCCGATCAGCTTGGTGTTGGCGGCGGTGACGTTCAGGGACTCGTCGAGGGTGTAGTAGCCCGGAGTGAACAAGATGCTGTCCCCGGCCGCCAGCGCCGCGTTGATGGTCTCCGCCGAACTCGACGGCGAGGCCACGTAGAAGCTGTTCAGCGACAGGGGGGACCCCGGTGTGCTGCCGCTGGCCCAGCTGGGCCCGGCCTGGCCCGTCTGGGCCGATGGCACGAACACGTTGAGGTTGCCGGAAGAGTCCTGGTACAGGTAGGGCTCCTGCTCGGTCGGCCCGCAGGCGGACAGGGTGGTGTAGGAGCTGGGGCCGCCGCTGTCACCGGAGTTGGCGGCGAAGCTCTGGGCCGGGGCGCCGTTGTCCCCGCAGAACACCTGGTTCCATACGGCGTTGGACCAGCCGCTGAGATTGGAGTTCTGGACGAGGAACTGCTGCTGCGAATCGTTCTGCACTGCGCTGCTGAAACCGGAGTCGCCGATGAAGCCGCCGCTGGCGTAGCCGGGGCTGTCGCAGAAGTCCATCAGCGTCAAGGTGCCGTTGACCTGCACCCGGCGGATGGGCGCGTCCTGGGACGTGGCCCAGAAGTCGTCGTTGTTGTTGTGGCAGCCGTCGATGGCCCCGCCCGAGTTGACGTTAATCGTCAGGTTGTAGACAGAGCGCCAGAAGTTGTCGGTGGCCAGGCAGTTCGTGCCGTTGCACTGGTTGTAGCTGTTGACCACGCCGTTGATGACGGTGCCGGCCGGGCTCTGGCCCAGGCCTGCCACCTCTTCGTAGTAGCCGACGTTCACCGTCAACGGGTCCGAGGCCGACCCGTAGGTGCCGGGTTCGAACAGCAGGGTGTAGCGCTGGCTGCCGAACTGATTGGTCACCTGGGCGTTGTAAAGAGTGTTGATGTCGGCCTGGATGGTGGACTGTGCCTCCCCTGGGCTGAACACGTGAACGCTGGCGCCCAGTGTGCTCAGGCTGCCCCCGGTGGGCGGAGCGCCGGTGCCCCCGGAAAGGGCGGTCGTGGTGAAGCCCTGGTTGGTGCCGGCGGCGTTGCTTTTGCAGGTGTACTGCTCGAGCTGGGTTCCGGCGGTGCTGCTGTTGCCGGAGACGTCCAGGCACAGGCCGCTGTTCTGGTTCTTGAACTGCCAGGATCCGTCCGAAAGCTGCGCGGGGAGCCAGAGCGCGTTGGGGGCGCCGTCCTGGGTCCACTGGATGACGGGGGCGAGGTTGGCGGTGGAGGCGCCGGAGACGTTGATGTCCAGGCCTGAGTTCTGGTTCTGGAGTTCGCCGTAGCCGCCGGAGACGGGGTTGAACTGGAATTCCTGGTTGGACTGGGCTGAGGTTTTGCAGCCCCACTGGTCGATGGGGGCGTTGTTGGCGGTGCTGGCCCCGGACACGTCCAGGCAGAGGCTGTCGCTGCCGACTCGCAGCTGCTGGTAACCCGACGGGTAGGAGCTGCTTCCTTGGAAGGGCGCCACCGTCACGCTGGCCGACGACGCCGTGGCATCATCGATGCTCGGGCTGAAGCCGGCGACATCGTCATACGGGAACCCGTACGCTTTGCCGTCGACCTCGTTCGCGTGCATCACCTTGGCGTACTGATTGGAGCTGGACTGCGTGTAGAACGCGGCCGAGTTCGAGGTTGGCTGACTGTCGGATCCCCGGAACGACGATGTTGACAGCGTGGCGCGGTTCAGGGCCGCGCACACGATGGCCCCGACGGCCAGGATGGCCGACTCGTTAGGCTGACCGGGCGGCTGGAGGGGACCGTTGCAGCCGAGCACGTTCGACGTGGACGGCTGGCCCAGTGATCCGATCATGTTGCCGCTCGAATCCTTGAACACCCAGGAGCTCCCGCTCACGGTGCCCGTGTAAGTGGCGCTCCCGGTACTGACGGTGAGCGGGTGCGACGAGTAGTACGACCACACTCC
>DASWUW010000297.1:0-3462 GCA_036406335.1 Trebonia sp. | reverse complement strand
GCCGGCATGGTCTTCGTCAACAACTACATGCGCCGGGCCTTCCTCGTCACGCCGTTCGGCGGTGTCAAGGGCAGCGGCTTCGGACGCGAGAACGCGGCGGAGACGCTGCGCGAGTTCGTCCGGGCGAAGAACATCCGTTTTCCGTCCGGCAGGCAGCCGGTGCCGGGCTGGCCGCCCCGGGACTGACGCCGCCGGATAACCGGTGGCGATCAGGCGGCCGGCCGCCTAGGGTCCGGAACGTGGCGGACAAGATCCAGCTGGTGCCCTTGGACGAAGACTCCTACTACCAGGACCTGGCGGGGTTCTTCGCCCGGCTGCGTGAGTCCCGGCCGGTCGCCCCGGTGCGGCTGCCGGTTCGCGGGCGGTCGTGGTTCATCACCCGCTACGCGGACGTGCGGACGGCCCTGGCTGACCCCCGGCTGGCGAACGACGTCCACCATCACCCGGGCGGCGCCCGGCAGCGGCCGGGTGAGGCGGCGGGCGGCGTTCACGCGCACCTGCTCAACACCGACCCGCCCGTCCACACCCGGCTGCGCCGCCTGGTAGCGAAGGCGTTCACGCCGCGCAGCGTGGCGCGGTTGCGGCCCCGGGCCGAGGAGATCGCCGCGGGCCTGCTGGATGAGCTGGAAGCGGCCGGCGACGTCACCGACCTGCTCGACGCGTACGCCCGCCCTCTTCCGGGTGCGGTGCTTTGCGAACTGCTCGGCGTCCCGGAGGCGGACCGCGGCTGGATCTCGGTCACGGTGGCCGCCTACGACAACCCCGGGGAAGCCGGCCGGGTGACGCGGGACCTGTCCGCCTACCTCACTGAGCTGATCGCCGCCAAGCGCGCTCGGCACCACGGTCAACCTGATCGGCAACGGCACCCTGGCGCTGCTGACCCACCCGGAAGAGCTAGCCCGGCTGCGCGCGGACCCGTCGCTGCTCCCGGCGGCCGTCGACGAGCTGCTCCGCTTCACCAATCCCCTGAACCACGCGACCGACCGGTTCACCACGCAGGACATGACCGTCGCGGGTGTGCTGATCCCGGCGGGCGAGACGGTTTTCCTGGCGATCAGCTCCGCCAACCGGGATCCCGGCCGGTCGCCCTGGGCGCGCTGCTCGCCCGTTTCCCGGGCCTGTCGCTTGCGGTCCGCCCGGAGGAACTCCGCTGGCGTCCCGACAGCCTGATGAACGGCCTAGAGTCCCTCCCGGTCCGCCTCGCCGGAACTAGTTCCCGGCGGTCGCCGGCCGGTGGGACCCGGTCCTGCGGCCGCCCGCTTCCAGGTCGCCCGGGGCGGGCGCGCCGACCACGGTGCTGACCGACTCGGCGGCCGCTTCGACCTCGGCGACCGCGCCCTCGGCCCCGCTGGCCTGGGCACGGGCCTGGTTGCCGGAGACGAGCCGGAGCGGGACCTCCTTGAGGCAGGAGGACAGCACGACCGCGGCGATGAGCAGGATGGCGACGACCGCGAACACCACGTCCCCGGCGGAGGAGAACCCGACGAAGAACGGGTGGGCCAGCGGCTTGGCCAGCCCGCTGAGGAACGAGGTGTCGTCCAGGCCGCCGCTGAGGTGCTGGTGCAGCGAGACGACCTGGCCGGGGTTGGCCTTGGCCGCCGCGAGGTAGGCGGGGTCGGTGGCGGCACTGGTGTAGGCCTGGGCGATCTTGCTGCCAGCCTGGGAGAACAAGATGGACAGGAAGACCGCGGTGCCCAGCGTGCCGCCGACGGAGCGGAAGAACGTCGAGGCGGCCGAGGCGACGCCCATGTCCTTGGCGGGGACGGAGTTCTGCATGGCCAGCACGAGGCTCTGCATATTCAGGCCGAGCCCGATGCCGAAGACCGCCATGAAGACGTCAGTGTGCCACAGGGGCGAGTCGGCGCCGATGGTGATCATCAGGCCCATGCCGGTGAGCATCAGCACGGAGCCCACCACCGGGAAGATCTTGTAACGGCCGGTACGGGCGACCAGGCGCCCGGCGCCCAGGGAGGCGAACATCAGGCCGCCGACCAGCGGCAGCAGGAGCAGACCGGACCTGGTCGGCGAGGCGCCCTTGACGATCTGCAGGTAGAGCGGGATCACCGACAGCCCGCCGAACATCGCCATGCCGATGATGGTGACCTGAGCCGAGGCGACGGAGAAGGTGGGGCTGCGGAACAGCCGCAGCGGGAGCAGCGCGTCGTCGCCCATCCGGGCCTGGACCCAGACGAACAGCGCCAGGCCCGCGACGGTAAGGAAGTAGCAGGCGAACGCGCCGGCCGAGGTCCAGCCCCAGGCCGAGCCCTGCTCGGCGACCACCAGCAGCGGCACCAGCCCGACGGCCAGCAGGACCGAGCCCCACCAGTCGATCCGCCGCTCGCGGCGGACGTAGTCGAGCTTGAGGACCTTGGCGATGACCATCAGCGCGACCGCGGCGATGGGGACGTTGATGTAGAAGATCCACCGCCATCCGGCGACGCCGAGGAAGTCGCTGGACCCGGCCAGCAGGCCGCCGAGCACCGGGCCGAGCACCGAGGCGCTGGCGAAGACGGCCATCATGTAGCCCTGGTAACGGGCGCGCTCGCGGGGCGGGATGATGTCGCCGATGACGGCCAGGGCCAGCGGCATGATGCCGCCCGCGCCGATGCCCTGGAAGGCGCGGAAGCCGGCCAGCTCGTACATCGAGGTGGCCAGTCCGCACAGCGCGGAGCCGGCTACGAAAATCACGATCGCGAGCATGAACAGCCGCTTGCGGCCGTAGATGTCGGACAGCTTGCCAAACAGCGGCGCGGCGATCGTCGAGGTAATCAGGAACGCGGTAGTAACCCAGGCCTGCGCCTGCAGGTCGTGCAGGTCGTTGCCGATGGTCTTGATCGCGGTGGACACAATGGTCTGGTCAAGGGCGGCCAGGAACATACCCATGACCAGTCCCGACAAAATGGTCAGGATCTGGCGGTGAGACAGCGCCCCGTCCGACGGTGAAGCAGCCGGCCGGGTTGCAATGGCGGTCATGCGGAGCCTTCTTCCGAATGCGGGTGCTGCTGCAGATCGGTGGTGCGGGCGCGGGCCCTGGAGGGGCTGTCCGGGCCCGCGGCCCGTTCCTTCATCCGGGCGGCGTGGATGTGGTCGTAGGCGACGGTGAAGCGTTCCAGCTGCTGCACGAAGTGGCGCAGTTCCTCGTCGCTCCAGCCGGCCAGCACGTCGGCGAAGAACGCGTGCCTGCCCTGCTCGTGCTGGGCGATGGCGGCCCGCCCGGCGTCGGTGACCGCCAGCAGGCTGGCCCGGCCGTCGCACTGGTCGGCCTGGCGCTCCAGTAGCCCGCTGGTCACCAGTGCGGAGACCTGCCGGCTGACCGTGGACAGGTCCGCCTGAAGGCTGGCCGCCAGCGCGCTGGCCCGCATCGGGCCCTCGGCCGCCACCACGTGCAGCAGGGACTGGGTAGCCGATTCCACGTCGTTGCCGCCGGCGACGGCCAGCAGCCGGGCCTTGGCCCGGCGCACG
>DASWUW010000296.1:0-10619 GCA_036406335.1 Trebonia sp. | reverse complement strand
CAGCGTCCCGTCGCGGTTGTCGGGCCAGTGCAGCCGCTCCTTGATCACGTACAGCTTCTTGTGGTTCTCCTCGGCCCACTTGCGCAACCACGCCAGGTCGAAGTACTCCCGAGACAGCCGCGACACGTCATAGGCGACGATCCCGTCGTACCTGTTCATCGTGAACGTGGCACTGCCGGTGATCGGCCAGTCCTACCGGGGCTCGGACCTGTCCGGGCTGTCGTGGGTGCTGAACGCCTACGCGATCATCTTCGCCGCGCTGCTGGTACCCGCCGGGCGAGTGGCACTACAGCGTGACCGGTCCGGCCTCGCGATCTCGCCCGGGCCGGCCACCGCCGCGGTATTCGCGGTCAGCGCGGGCCGCATCCGGGCCCGGTTCGGGCGCATCGTGCCCGCCATGGCGGGCACGTTCCTCATGGCGGTCGCGGCCGGCTACTGGATGCTGTTCACCGGACCGCAGCCGGACTAGGCGGTGACCTTCCTGCCCGGCCTGTTCGCCGGCGGCATCTCGGCCGGGCTGACCCAGGCGCCGCTGTTCGCCGCGGCCGGCACCCTCCCGCCGGACCGGGCGACGACCGGCAGCGCCGTGCTCAACATGGCCCGCCAGGTGGGCAGCGCGGTCGGCGTCGCGGTCGTGGTCGTGATCCTCGGCACCAAAGCCGCGCCCACGCTCACCGACTTCCACCACGTGTGGGCGGCCGAGCTCATCGCCGGCGTGGTCGCCTGCCTGGCCATCGGCGTCACGTCGCGGACGCCGGCCAGGCCGGGGGCGACCCGATGACGCGCTGCCCGTAGGCCCGGGCGAACGGCGCGAGGTCCGGCTCGCCGAACGCCGCCCGCATCGACTCGAAGGCGGTGACCTTGTCTGCGCCGAACCGGCGCACGCTCGCCGCGTAGGCGCCCGCCGACAGCAGCGCCGGCGGCGTGGCCTTGGTGTGGAACTTGTCCGCGTACATGACCAGGGCCTCCTCGCCGGTGCCGGCCGTGTAATCGCCCGGCGGCAGGGGCAGCCCCTGGCTCAGCACGTCCTGGCGGGTCAGGCCCATCCCGGTGTGATGCGAGGCGAACCGGCAGACCGCCTCGGGCAGCCCCTCTTCCCGCAGCAGGTCGTAGCCGAGCACACCGTGCCGGAGGTAGCGCGCGTGGTCGAGCTGGCCCGCGCCGTCGTAGAGCCGGTACACGCCGATGTCGTGCAGCAGGCCCCCGGCGCGGACGAGGGCCAGGTCGAGGTCGGGGCCGGACGCCGCCTGCAGCTGCTCGGCGATGCCGCACACGATCTGGCAGTGCGTGTACACCAGGCTCAGCGCCTCCGGTCCCGGCGCGTGCTTCTCGTGCAGGGCCAGGATTTCCTCGTCGCCCGGAATCCGCATGGCACCAGACCCTAACTCCCGGAATGCGGAGCCAGCAGACGGCGCACCCGGTGCGGGTCGGTGATGGTGTCCACCGCGGTGATCCGGCCGCAGGCGACGGTGAAGGCGACCAGCGCGGCCGGCCGGCCGCGCAGCGCGACCAGCACCCCGGCGGCCCCGTTGATGATCACCGGGCGGAACTCCGCGTGCGGGCTGGCGCCGGCAATGACCGCGCCGGCCACGGCGGCGGCGCCGCGGACCTCCGCCGGGCCGCCCGCGGACCCGTCGGTGCGCAGCACCACGCCGGGGTCGAGCAGTTCCACCAGGGCGGCCAGGTTCCCGGCCCGGGCGGCCGAGAAGAACGCGTCCACCACCGCACGCTGGGCCGCGACCGTGCCCTCGGGCGCGTGCGGCCCGGCCGCCCGGACCCGGTGCCGGGCCCGGCTGGCCAGCTGCCGGGCGGCCTCGGGAGTCCGGCTGAGCATCGGCGCGATGTCGGCGAAGGGCACGTCGAACACGTCGTGCAGCACGAACGCGACCCGTTCGGCCGGGCCCAGGGTGTCCAGTACGACGAGCAGGGCCAGCCCCACCGAGTCGGCCAGCAGCGCCTCTTGTTCCGGCGTCGGGCCTTCTGCCGGGCTGAGCACCGGGTCGGGCCCGGTCAGGGTCTCCGGCCGGGCGGCCCGGGCGCGCAGCAGGTTCAGGCAGATGCGGGTCACGATGGTAGTCAGCCAGCCGCCCAGGTTCTCCACCCGCTCGACCCCGGCCGCGCTGCACCTGACCCACGCCTCCTGCACCGCGTCGTCGGCCTCGTCGAGCGATCCCAGCATCCGGTAGGCGACGGCGCGCAGCCGGCCCCGGTGCTCCTCGAACCGCTCGGCCAGCGCTGCGTCGGCAGGCCGGGACCGGCCGGCCCGGCCAGAAGGAGGAGCGCCTGCTTCTTCGGGCACGCCGGTCACGTTCCTTCCTTCGCCTGTGTCGTTAACAGTGACACGGCAGCGCCGTCCGGCGTGACCGCCGCCGTCAGCACGGAGGGAAGAAAACCTATGCGAGTCCTCGTGGTAGGCGCCGGCGGCGCGATCGGCCGCCGCCTCGTCCCGCAGCTCACCGGGTGCGGGCACCAGGTGACGGGAACGTCCCGTTCCGCGGGCCGGGCCGGCGCCCTCCGGTCACTGGGAGCCGAGCCCGCCGTGCTGGACGTGCTGGACGCGGAGGCGGTGCGCGCCGTGCTGGCCGCGGCCCGGCCCGACGCGGTCATCTACCAGGCGACCGCGCTCGCGGGCGGCGGACTGTCCCGCAATATGGACCGGTCCTTCGGGCCGACCAGCCGGCTGCGCACCGTGGGCACCGACTTCCTGCTGGCGGCCGCCCGCGAGGCGGGGGTGCGCCGGTTCGTCGCGCAGAGCTTCGCCCCGTTCCGTTACGCGCAGGCCGGCGGCCCGGTCAAGGACGAGAGCGACCCCCTCGCCGCCGACCCGCCGGCTACCGCACGGCAGGCGTTCGCCGCTATGGGCCACCTGGACCAGGCGGTGACGGCGGCGGGCGGCATCGCGCTGCGCTACGGCGGTTTCTACGGCGAGGAGGACGCCATGGTGAAGGCAGTCCGCAGGCGGCAGTTCCCGCTGGTCGGCGAGGGCGGCGGCATCATGTCCTTCATTCACCTGGACGACGCGGCCGCCGCGACCGTGCTCGCCCTCGAAACGGACGGCCCCGCCGTCTACAACGTCACCGACGACGAGCCCGCCCCGATGCGCGACTGGCTGCCCGCGCTCGCCGCCGCCCTGGGCGCGAAACCGCCGCGGCACGTTCCCGAGTGGCTGGCCGCGCTGTTCCTGGGCCAGACCCTGGCCATGATGACCGGGGCCCGCGGCGCGGCCAACGCGAGGGCCAAGAAGGAGCTGGGCTGGACGTTGCGCTACCCGAGCTGGCGGGACGGCTTCCGGGATGCCTACGCCCGCTGACTAGTAATCGTCCCAGTGCGGCGGCCGGTCCCGGTGGAGGCGGTCGTCGGCCGGCTCGGGGTACTCGCCCCAGGCGGCGTCGGTGTCCTCGGAGCTCTTCTCGGGCCGGACCGCCGGCGGCACGGGCCCGGGCGTCTCGTCCCCGCTGCCAGTCTCAGGTGATGTCATGCTGCCTCCGCGCCGGCCCGCGGGCCAGAGGGCGGGCCCGCCCTCTAGGTTACCGCCGGGGCGGCCGTGAGCCGGGCCCGCGCGGCGGCACCCGGCGCCGCTGCCTCGTGATATGCCGGCCGCCTGACGGCAGGCAGTCCACAGGCGCCTCAATAGACCGCATGATCTCGTTCTGTTAACGATAACTTTTCACAGACTGAACTCTAGCTAGAGCTCAGAAGACGTCCTATCGTTCTCTTAATCACGTGAACAGAGTCACAGGCCCAAAGATGTGAACGTTAACATCTGGCTACGGAGTTCCCTTTCGATGGAGACAGCTGGAGGTCCGCGATGAAGAAGACCGACCCGAAGGTCGACGAGGCGATACAGACCCTGAACATGAAGGACGGGCCGTCGCGGCGCAGGCTGCTGACCGGCACCGGCGTGGTCAGCGCCACGGCGGCGGCTTCGGCCCTGCTCGCGGCGTGCAGCAGCAGCTCGTCCGCCGGCTCCACGAGCACGGGCGCGGCGGTGAAGTCGATCGGGAACTTCCCCAAGACCCCGTCCTGGGAGTTCTGGTTCGTCAACCACGTCACCACGAACGCGTTCTTCACCCCCACGCAGTACGGCATGGCCGACGCGGCCGCGCTGCTGGGACTGCCGACGCCCAAGTGGGGCGGCTCCAACAACCAGGTCATCGCCCAGATGACGTCCTACTTCGACACCGCGGTGGCCGCGGGCGCGGCCGGCATCGCCCTCGCCGCGATCAGCCACACCGCGTTCACCAGCCACGTCTCGAACGCGATGAGCAAGGGCATCCCGGTCGTGACGTACAACGCCGACGGCGACTACGTCAACGGCCAGCCGGTCATCGGCACCAACCGGCTCGCCTACGTCGGCCAGTCCAACTTCACGGCCGGCCAGTCGCTGGCCGCGCAGATCAAGTCGCTGGTCCCCGGCGGCGGTGACATCGTCATCTTCATCCCGCAGGTCGGCACGGGCAACACCCAGCCCCGTTACGACGGCGCGAAGGCGGCGCTCACCGGCTACACCGTGGCCGAGATCGCCACCGGTGCCGAGGAGTCGGTGGAGCCCGCGGCCATGAAGGCGTACCTGCTGGCGCACAAGGGCTCGCTCAAGGGCGCGTTCGCCGTCGACTCGGGTGACACCGAGTTCCTCGGCCCGCAGCTCAAGTCGCTGGGGATGAGCATCCCGGCCGGCGGCTGGGACACTACCGGGAACACGATCCCCAACATCCAGAACGGCACCCTCAGCTTCACCCTGTACCAGGACCCGTACCTGCAGGGCTTCCTGCCCGTGCTCTACATGTACCTGTACAACCTGTCCGGCGGCGTCATCCAGCCGCCGGACACCGACACCGGCCTGTCGGTGGTCACCAAGTCCAACGTCGGTCCCTACATCGCGACCAGCCGCTTCCAGGGCAGCTCGACCGCCCAGAAGTACATCACCCGGCCCGCGGGCGCGATCAACAACCCGCAGGCGACCATCAGCACCTGATCCTTTCTGGCCGCATCCGGGGCCGGGGCGAAACCACTCGTTTCGCCCCGGCCGTGCCCATGTGAGCGTGTCGGCCGGAAAGGCGCGGCAGGCCAAGAACGAAGGTGAATTCCCGTGAGTGACACAGCCGAGCAGCGAGGCCCGGCGAGCGCCGGACTCCTCCCGTCGCGACCAGGCGAGGGGGGCGGCCAGTTCGGCGGAGCCTTGAGAAGCGGCGCCCGCACCGTCCTGCGGCAGCGAGAAGCTACCGTCCTGCTGATCACGATCGCGCTGTTCATTTATTTCGCGCTGTCCAGCTCGTCGTTCGCCACCGGTACTAACCTGCCGCTGCTGTTCTCGCAGTACTCGGCCCCGTACATCATCGTCGCGCTGGGCGAGGTCATGCTCCTCATCTGCGGCGAGATCGACCTCTCGGTCGGGTTCACGTTCACGCTGGCGCCGTTCCTGATGTACTTTCTCAACGTCGACTACGGCATCCCCGGCCCCCTCGCCATCATCATCTCCCTGCTCATGGGCGTGGTGGTCGGCTGGGTGAACGCGTTCCTGACGGTGACCGTAAGGGTGCCGTCGTTCATCACCACCCTGGGCACCGGATTCATCCTGCTGGGAATCGTGCAGGTCACCTCGCACGGCGAGCCGGTCAGCATTCCGCCCGGGATGGCCGGAGACGTGCACTGGCTGGGCAGCAACTGGGCCCCGTTCATCTGGGCGGTGGTGCTCGCGGTCATCATGCACATCGTGCTGACCCGGACCCGGTGGGGGCTGCACACGATCTCTACCGGCGGCAACCTGCTCGGCGCGCGCGAGGCGGGCATCAACGTCAACCGGATCAAGTACGGCAACTTCATGCTCACCGGCCTGCTGGGCGCGCTGGTCGGGCTGCAGAACGCGTACGTCACCCAGTCCATCGACCCGACGGCCGGCGGCTACCAGCCGATGTTCTACGCCGTGACCGCGGCGGTCATCGGCGGGACGGCGATGCTCGGCGGAACCGGTACCATCATCGGCGCCTTCCTGGGCGCCCTCGTGGTCGGCATGCTGAACGACGGGTTCCAGATCATGGGAATCAGCGCCAACCCGCTGCCCGTCATCTTCGGGGTCGCCGTCCTCGTGGCCATGATCGCCAACGTGTGGATAGCCCGGCTCCGTGAAAGGGGGGCTCGGTAATGACCGAGACACCGGAGTACACCGGCGACGTCCTGCGCGTCGAGCACATCTCCAAGAACTACGGCGTGGTGAACGCGCTCAGCGACGTTAACCTGCGGCTGGCCCCGGGCGAGGTGCTCGGGCTGATCGGGGACAACGGCGCGGGCAAGTCCACCCTGCTGAAGATCCTGTGCGGATTCCAGCCGCCCACCACGGGCCGGATCATGCTGGAGGGCCAGGTGGTCACCTTCAAGTCGGTGGACCACGCGCGGTCCCTCGGCATCGACGCCGTCTACCAGGACCTGGCGCTGGTCCCGCAGCTGTCGGTGTTCCAGAACATGTTCCTGAACCGGGAGAAGACCAGCGGGCCGCTGCTGAACAACCGGGCCATGCGCGCGGAGGCGCAGCAGCACCTGGAAGAGATCGGCGTGCGGATCCCGAACATCAACGCGCCCGTCGCCCAGCTGTCCGGCGGCCAGCGGCAGGCGATCGCGGTGGCCCGCTCGGTATTCTCCAACCCCAAGGTCCTGCTGCTGGACGAGCCGCTGGCCGCGATGGGGGTCAAGGAAGGCTCGATGATCCTGGACCTCATCACCCAGCTCAAGGAGCAGGGCAACGTCGCCATCATCATCATCGCGCACAACTACGGCCAGGTGATCGAGGTGTGCGACCGGGTGAACATGATCCAGGGCGGCGAGATCACCTTCGACAAGCGCAGCAGCGAGACCTCGGCCGACGAGCTGACCGAGATAATCGTGGCGGAGTACCGCCGGGCACTGGAGGAACGCCGCCGGGCACCTCGTTAGGCGCGCACGGATCCCGGCGGGGCGGGCTGCGGCGGCACAGTCTCGTCCGGTGCCGGGTTGTTCGGCCCCTGCTGCCGCGGCAGCAGGGGCCGCTCCAGTGCCTGCCGTACCCGGGTGAGCAAGGCCGACTCGGTGAAGGGCTTCTGCACGATGTCCAGGTCCGGTGACTGGAAGCCGTGGAAGTCCAGGACGTGCTGGGCGTAGCCGGTCATGAACACGGCAGGCAGGCCGGGACGGAGCGCGCGGACCCGGTCGACGACCTCGCTGCCGAGCATCCCCGGCATCACCATGTCGGTGACGAGCAGGTCTATGGGCTGGTCCAGCCGGTCCGCCTGTGCGAGCGCGTGCTCGCCGTCGGCGGCCTCGATCACCTGGTAGCCGTTGCGGGCCAGGATCCGGCTGGCCATCGCGCGCAGGCTGGCCTCGTCCTCCACCAGCAGGATGGTCGGCGCGGGGCGCGGGGCGCCGGCCACTAGGACGGACTCCGGCCCGGCCGCGGTCCCGTCCTCCGCGGCGGTGCCGTCTCCCGCCGCGGCCTGCTCCCCCGCCGGTCCGGTCTCCGCCCGCAGGGACGCGTCCCGGGTGGTGACGGGCAGCAGCACGTTCATCGTCGTGCCGAGCCCCTCCTCCGAGTAGATGTCGATGGTCCCGCCGAGCCCGGTCACGATGCCGTACACGGTGGCGAGCCCGAGACCCGTCCCGCGGCCGCGGGGCTTGGTCGAGAAGAACGGCTCGAAGACGCGCTCGACGGTAGCGGCGTCCATGCCGGTGCCGGTGTCGGATACCGCCAGGCAGCAGTAGTGCCCCGGCTGGAGGTTCGGGCGCTGCTCGGCGTAGACGTCGTCCACCTCGGTGTTGGCGGTCGCGATGGTGAGCCGGCCGCCCCCGGGCATCGCGTCGCGGGCGTTCACCGCCAGGTTCACCAGCACCTGCTCGAGCTGGCCGCGGTCGGCGTCCACCCGCCACAGGCCGGGGTGCGCGGTGATGACCAGCTCGACCCGCTCCCCCAGGCTGCGGCGCAGCAGCTCACCGGAACCGCGCACCACCTCGTTGAGGTCCAGCACCTCCCGGTTGGCCGCCCCGCTCTTGGCGAAGGTCAGCAGCTGGCGGGTCACCCGGATGGCCTGCTGCGCGGCCGTCCGTACCTGCTCGACGTCGGCCAGCACCGGCTCGAGCCGGTGGTCTTCGCCCGCGATGGCCTGCAGCTGCTCGGCGGTGAAGTCGGCGTAACCGGAGATCACGTTGAGCAGGTTGTTGAAGTCGTGCGCGACCCCGCCGACGAGCTGGCCGAGGCTCTCCAGGCGCTGGGACTGCTGCTGCCGCCGCTGGAGGCGCTCCTGCTCGGCGGCGGCCCGCAGCCGTTCCCGCTCGGCTTCCAGGGCCACCCGCTCGGAGACGTCCCTGATCGCGACGATGTTAACCGTTCCGTCGTCGCTGGGCAGCAGGCTCAGCCGGACCTCGGCCGGGAACGTGCTCCCGTCCCGGCGCTGCCCGGCGGCCGTGGCCCCGTCCCACTGCGAGCGGGAGCGGCGGTCGGCGAAGTAGGTCGCGCTGTGCACGGCCAGGGCCGCCCGTGCCTCCTCGGGCACCAGCATCTGCGCCTGGTGGCCGAGCATCTCGTGCACCGCGTAGCCGAACACCTGGACCGCCCGCGCGTTCGCCATCGTGATCGTGTTGTCCTGGTCCACCGCGATCATCGCGTCCGGGGCCAGGTCGAACAGCTGCCGCAGGCTGGCCTCGGCCCGCTCCCGCTCGGCCAGCGCCGCTACCAGCCGGGTGCGCATCCGCTCGACGCCGCGGCTCAGCCCGGCCAGCTCGGCCGGCCCCACCGTGGGGACGCTCCGGTGGTAGCGGCCGTCGGCGACCACCGAGACAGCCTGGTTTAGCTGCCCCAGGGGACGCAGCAGCCCGCACCAGGCTCCGGCCACGATCGCGGCGGCGGTGGCCGCGGCCACCGCGGCCACCGCGATGAGGCTGCCCAGCAGCGTGTTCTGCTCCTGCTGGAGCGCACTGGCGGCAGCCCGCTGCTCGCCGATGATCCCCGCGTCCAGGGTGTCCGCCGCCCTGCGCACGGCGGCCCCGTAGCGGGCGACGTTCGCGGTGTCGGCCTGCAGCGCCCGCGCGGCGGCGGCGTCACCGCCCCGCAGCGCCGCAGCCTGCGGCGCCGCCACGTGCGCGTTCCAGGCCCGGTAGGCCGTCATCAGCGTGCCCAGCGGGGCCGACAGCCCCCGGTCGCCGCGGGCGAGCCCGGCCAGCTGCGCGGCGGACGCGCTGATCTCGGCTTCCGCGTTGTCCGCCAGCGCCAGGTCGCTCACCCGCCCGCCGGTCACCGCGGTCCGCAGCGCGACCTGCTGCCGGGTGAACCCGGTGAACACGTTGTTGGCGGTGTCAGCGGCGGGCACCAGCCGCTGCGAGAGCAGCTGCCCGTCCGCGCGGGCCGCGGCCACCGCGGCCAGCGCGATGCCGCACGCGACGGCCACCGCCGCCAGGGCGAGCACGGCCCCGGTGACCGCCCACTGGCGTATCCCGAACTTCAGCGGCGCCATCGGCCTCTCCTTCTCAGACATTCCCGTTCCTGTCCGCCCGCTTCCCGCCGCGCCCGGCTAACGAGAAGTACAGGGCCCGGAGCACGAGGAAGACCGCCAGCGCGGCGAGGACGGCGGCGGCCTTAACGGCCAGGCCGGCCTCGTACCGGACCGCGGTGCGGAGCTCCGCGGTGAATAGCCGGGGCGGCTGCCCGGCCGCGGGCCGCACCGCGCTTTCCGGGCTGCCCGCGGTCTCCCGCTCGGCTGTCACGTCGGGATCGCCACCGTTCCCGTCTTCTCCGTCTTGTCCCAGCTCATCTCCGCCCCCCGCAGTTCCTTGACGTAGGACGCGAACGTGCAGGCGCACAGCAGCGACCCGTAGCCCGCCAGGTAGAGCAGGACCGCGCTGAACAGCCGTCCGCCCCGGTGCGGCTCGACCACCTTGACCAGGTAGCCCAGCGCCAGCGCGGCGCCGAGCCAGGCATAGGAAAAGACGGTGATCGCGGCCGTGACATGGCGGGGCAGGTGGCTCGCGCCGGCGTGCACCGCCCGCGGGAAGCAGCTCTCCGCGATGATGACCAGGTTCACCAGGCCGGGGAACAGGACGGCCTGACGCCAGGCCCGGCGGCCGGTGCCCGGGTCGATGAGCAGCGAGAAGCCGGTGATGAAGAGGTAAGTGACCGCGTTGATGATCCACAGCAGGCGGAACGCCGGCCACGCGTGGGGCGAGCCGGCGAAGTAGAGGGCGAGCAGCGCCGCCGACGAGGTGATCATGAAGACCGGCTGCAGAAACAAGCAGAACCAGATGGTGCCGAAGCTCAGCCCGCCCAGGCCGTGCACCCGGCCCCGCCGGGTCCAGGGCTGCCGGAACCAGAGCCTGCGGTACCGCAGGGTGACCTGGACGTTGCCGCGGGCCCAGCGCAGCCGCTGCTTCCACAGGCCGGTGATGTCGCCCGGCTCCTCCGCCCACACCGTGGCGTGCGGCTCGAACACCACCTGCCGTCCGGCCAGTTGCGTCTTGAACGTGGTGAAGGTGTCCTCGGCCAGCGAGGAGGTGTCGATCCGGCCGCCCACCGCGAGCAGGTTCTCCCGGCTGTGCAGCTGGGCCCCGCCGGCCAGGCAGGCGATGACGCCGAGGACGTTCTGGCTGCGCCGGGCCGCCGCCTG
>DASWUW010000295.1:0-3890 GCA_036406335.1 Trebonia sp. | reverse complement strand
TGGCGCACGCCGACTGGATCATCGACCTCGGACCCGGCGCCGGGCACGACGGCGGCCGGGTCGTCTTCGAAGGCACGCCCGCCGACCTGGTGGCCGGCCGCTCAACGCTGACCGGGCAGCACCTGGCGGCCTACGTCGGCGCCTGACGCGGGCCGGGAACGGGACTGGCTAGTAGAGCTCACCGCCGGTCAGCACGTAGATGAAGGGCACGATCGGAATGATCCCGAAGATCGCCCACAGTACCTTCTGGAGCCTGGTCAGGTCGGAGCGCCCGGCCAGGTTGATCCACATCAGGATCACCGCGATCGGGTGAAAGATACAGAGAATGATTTCTATGAGGAGCTTCATCAAGTACCTCCAGGGCCGGATCTGACGAGCCTGTAACTGCCCGGCGGCGGCAGGCGCAAACGACCGCCGGGCACGAAGTGGATCTTCGCCGCGACCGTACCCGTTTATCGCCTGGCCACTGACGGGAGGCCAGTTACCGTTGGCTTGCCACAGTTGCCTAGGATTGTCCTAGCAGCCAGGAAGCACCAAAGGAGCATGCCGCATGGCCGACAACGCCCGCCCGCCCTTCCGCGCCGACCATGTCGGCAGCCTCCTGCGTCCCAAGGAGGTACTCCAGGCCCGGGAAGAGTTCGCGAGCGGCGGCATCAGCGCCGCGCAGCTGGCCCAGGTCGAGGACGCGGCGATCCGCGAGATCATCCGGATGCAGGGCGAGGTCGGGCTGAAGTCGGTGACCGACGGCGAGCTGCGCCGTCAGTCCTGGCACATGGACTTCATCTACCAGCTCGGCGGCGTCACGAAGGTCAACGACGACACGATCCGGGTGTCCTTCCACAACAAGGACAAGAACTACGAGTACGCGCCGTCGTCGGCGCACATCACCGCGCCGGTCGCGCTGCCAGAGACGATCTTCGCCGACGCCTTTACCTTCGTCCGGGACAACGCGGCGGCGGGCCAGGTGCCCAAGCTCACCATCCCCTCGCCGTCCATGGTGCACTACCGGGGCGGCCGCGACGCGATCTCGGCCGAGGTCTACCCCGACCTGAACCGGTTCTGGGACGACCTCGCCGCCGCCTACGCCCAGGAGTTCAGCCAGCTGCACGCGCTTGGCTGCCGTTACCTGCAGCTCGACGACACCAGCCTGGCCTACGTCAACGACCCGGCGCAGCGCGAGCACGTGAAGAGAATCGGCGGAGACCCGCTGCACCAGCACGAGACCTACATCGCCACCATCAATAAGGCGCTGGCGAACCGCCCGGCCGACCTGACCGTCACCACCCACATGTGCCGGGGCAACAACCAGTCCATGTGGGCCGCCGAGGGCGGCTACGACTTCGTGGCCGACAGCCTGTTCAACAAGCTCGACGTGGACGGCTTCTTCTGCGAGTGGGACGACGAGCGCTCCGGCGGGTTCGAGCCGCTGCGCTACCTGCCCAAGGGCAAGCGGGTGGTGCTCGGCGTGGTCACCAGCAAGCGCGGCGAACTCGAGACCAAGGACTTCATCAAGCGCCGGGTCGAGGAAGCGGCCAGGTACACCGACATCGACCAGCTCTGCCTGTCCGCCCAGTGCGGCTTCTCCTCCACCAGCGAGGGCAACGACCTCACCGAGCAGCAGCAGTGGGACAAGCTCCGCTTCATCGTCGAGGTCGCTGAGGAGATCTGGGGCGAGTAACCCAGGCACCCATGCCGAACGGGCGCGGAGTTCCCTGCAGGGGGACCCCGCGCCCGTTCGGCATGAGCGGTTAGTCTGTCTCTTTCCAGGCGGAGGCGTCTTCCCGGTAGGTGTACGGGTTGTTCAGCGTCTCGTGCTCCGGGATCTCCGGGTGCATGCCCTTGTGCCACTCTTCGGGGCCGTGCTCGGCCTTGAGGTACTCGAGGGTGGACTCGATCGCCGTCTTGGCCGCGGCCAGGTCCACGCCGACCAGCTTGTGCTGGTGCTTGACCACCTTGCCGTTGACCAGCACGGTGTGCACGTCGCCGCGGTTGGCCTGGAAGACCACGTGGCCGTAGGGGTGCAGGATGGGGAAGCTGACCGGCGAGTTGTCGTTCTTGACCAGGACCAGGTCGGCCTTCTTGCCCACCTCGATGCTGCCGATGACCGAGTCCAGGCCGATGGTCTTGGCCCCGCCGCGGGTGCCCCAGTCGACGACGTCCTCGGCCCGCGCGATGTGGTTGGTGACGGTTTCGTCCCGCTCGTGCGCCTCGTCGTTCTCCTTGGCCCGGTCAGCGTTGAGCGTGGCCCGCATCGCGCTGAAGATGTCGCCGCTCCACCAGACGCTGGTGTCCTGGGACAGCGAGATCGGGATGCCGTACTTGCGCAGCCGCCAGGTCGGCGAGTAACCCTGTCCGGCGTTGCACTCGCTCTCGGTCGAGACCGAGGCGAACCCGCCGGTGGCGGCGATCTTGTGGTAGCTGTCGGCCGACAGCGACGCGGCGTGCACGTAGGTCGTGCCCGGGGTCATGAACCCGTGGTCGTACATCTGGTTGATGCCGGCGTCGCCGGTCACCTTCCACACTCCGGCGTGCGTGGTCACCGGAACCCCGAGGTCCCGGGCGACCTCGAAGGCGGCCTTCTCCGGGAACCCCTCGATACCGGGCAGGTCGAAGGCGATCTGGAAGGTCAGCAGGTCGCCCTTGCCGTCGAACCGGCGGGTGTAGAAGTTGCGGAATTCCTTGGTCGTCGCCCACTCCCAGGCGCCGGCGTAGATGTTGCCGTAGGCGAGCACGAACCGGCCCGGGACCGCTTCCAGGGCGTCGGTCGCGGCCTCGGCGTGGTCGGTGGTGCGCAGCCCGTGCGACCAGTCCACCGTGGTGGTCACGCCGGCGTCGATCGACTCGATCGCGGCCAGCAGGTTGCCCGCGTAGACGTCCTCCGGGCGGAAGATCTTGCCCCAGTTCAGGTAGTAGTAGACAAAGTACTGGGTCAGCGTCCAGTCGGCGCCGTACCCGCGCATGGCCGTCTGCCACATGTGCCGGTGGGTGTCGATCATGCCGGGCATGACGATGCCGCCGGCCGCGTCGATCTCCGCGGTGCCCGCGGGAACCTCCAGCCCCGGGCCGACCGCGGCGATGGTCTCGCCCGAGACCAGGACGTCCGCGTCGGCCAGCACCGTGTGCGCGTCGTCCATCGTCAGCACGGTCGCGTTCCGGAACACAACCGGCTGGCCCGGCTGCGGTGCAGTCATGAGGAAACCTCCACGGTGCGGCGCTCGTCGCCAGCGCAGGTGCGGACAACCGTCCGATAATCAATGACCAGAATCTGCTGGGAACACTTTCGCGTTACAAGTCACCTGTCAAGACTTCGGCGCGGCCGGCTTGACCACGGCAAACGACGGCTTGTCCGCACCGCGGACAGCTCGTAGATTTGACGTTAGAGTGCGGAAACCAAGCATCGCAGGCACCGGCCGGAGGAGGTTAGCGTGGCTCGTCGCGACGGCAGTCCCGACTTCATCGAGGCAATCGCCCGCGGTCTCGACGTGATCCAGGCGTTCGGGCCGGGCCAGCCGGCTATGTCTCTCGCCGCGGTGGCCGGCGCGTGCGGCCTGCCGCGGCCGACGGCCCGCCGGATCCTGCTCACGCTGGAGCAGCTCGGCTACGTCCGGCAGGGCGGCGGCACTTCCGCCGCCGGCTCCGCTGCCGGGGGCTGGGAGCTCACCCCCCGGGTGCTCGACCTGGGCATGGCCTACGTGCTGTCCCGGGGTCTCTGGGCGGTAGCCCGTCCGCACCTGGAGGCGCTGGTCGCGGGCACCCGTGAGTCGTCTTCCATCGCTCAGCTGGACGGGCCGGACATCGTCTACGTGGCCCGGGTCGCGGTGCCCAAGATCGTGACGCTCTCGGTCACGGTGGGCACCCGGTTTCCCGCGCTGGCGACCTCGCTGGGCAAG
>DASWUW010000294.1:0-12671 GCA_036406335.1 Trebonia sp. | reverse complement strand
GCGGCGGCGGCCGTTACGACGGCCTGTCGGAGGACATCGGCGGGCCGCCGCTGCCCGGGATCGGCTTCGCCGTCGGCCTGGACCGTATAGTGCTAGCCATCGAGTCCGAACGGGGCGCGGCGACTGCCCAGGCGTCCGCCGGCTGCCAGGTCTTCGGGGTGGCCCTCGGCGACGAGGCTCATGCGGACGTGCTGACCCTGGTCACGGCGCTGCGGCGGGCCGGGGTGCGCGCCGACATGGCGTTCGGCAGCCGCGGTATGAAGGGCGCGATGAAGGCGGCCGACCGGTCCGGCGCCCGCTTCGCGGTGATCATCGGCGCCGAAGAGCGGAACGCCGGGACCGTTCGGATCAAGGACCTGAAAATCGGTGATCAGCAGGACGTGACGGCAACCTCCGCCGCGGACTGGCTGACCGGCAAACTAGCGGGAGAAGAAGTCACATGATCCGGACCCACGAGGCCGGCACGCTCCGCGGCGAGCACGCGGGGGAGCGCGTTGTACTGGCAGGCTGGGTGGCCCGGCGGCGGGACCACGGCGGCGTGGTCTTCATCGACCTGCGCGACGCCAGCGGCGTCGTCCAGGTCGTCTGGCACAGCACCGAAGAGACCAGTGACGACGAGGGCGAGCACAGCCTGCGGGCCGAGTTCTGCGTCCGGGTGACCGGCGAGGTGCGGCTGCGGCCGGCCGGCAACGAGAACCCGGAGCTGCCCACCGGCGCCGTCGAGGTCGCGGCGGAGGAGCTTGAGGTCCTCTCCGAGGCCGACCCGCTGCCGTTCCCGGTCGAGGGCAGCGCCGAGGTCAACGAGGACATCCGGATCCGCTACCGCTACCTGGACATCCGCCGGGAGGAGACCGCCCGCGCGCTGCGCACCCGGTCGGAGGCGGCGTACCTGCTCAGCGACGTTATGCGCGACCACGGGTTCGTGAACGTGGAGACCCCGTACCTGACCCGCTCCACCCCGGAGGGCGCCCGCGACTTCCTGGTCCCGGTCCGCCTGCGCCCCGGCAACTGGTACGCCCTGCCGCAGTCGCCCCAGCTGTTCAAGCAGCTGCTCATGGTCGGCGGCCTGGAGCGCTACTACCAGCTGGCCCGCTGCTTCCGCGACGAGGACTTCCGCAAGGACCGGCAGCCCGAGTTCACCCAGATCGACCTGGAGATGTCCTTCGTCACCCGCGAGGACGTCATCGACATCGGCGAGGCGCTGGTCGCCACCTTGTGGCGGGAGATCGCCGGCTACGACATCCCGCTGCCGCTGCCCCGGATGACCTACGCCGACGCGATGGCCCGGTTCGGCTCGGACAAGCCCGACCTGCGCTTCGGCCAGGAGCTGACCGACCTGTCGGCCTACTTCGCGGGCACCGGGTTCCGGGTCTTCCAGGCCCCCTACGTCGGCGCCGTGGTCATGCCCGGCGGCGCGTCCCAGACCCGCCGCGAGCTGGACGCCTGGCAGGACTGGGCCAAGTCGCGCGGCGCCCGCGGCCTCGCCTACGCGCTGATCGCCGAGGACGGCTCCGTCGCCGGCCCGGTCGGCAAGAACATCTCCGACTCCGAACGTTCCGGGCTGGCCGCGGCGGTCGGCGCGGTTCCCGGTGACGCGGTGTTCTTCGCGGCCGGCGCCGCCCGGGCCTCCCAGGAACTCCTCGGGGCGGCCCGCCTGGAGATCGGCAACCGCGGCGGGCTCATCGACACCACCATGTGGTCGTTCCTGTGGGTGGTGGACGCCCCCATGTTCGAGGAGACCGACGCCGGCGGCTGGACCGCGGTGCACCACCCCTTCACCTCGCCGCTGCCGGAGTGGAACGACAAGTTCGTGTCCGAGCCCGGTGGCGCCCTGGCCGACGCCTACGACATGGTCTGCAACGGCTACGAGATCGGCGGCGGCTCCATCCGGATCCATAAGCAGCTGATGCAGCAGCAGGTCTTCGACGTGATCGGCCTGTCCAAGGAGGAGGCCCGGTCGCAGTTCGGCTTCCTGCTCGACGCGTTCAAGTACGGCCCCCCGCCGCACGGCGGCATGGCCTTCGGCTGGGACCGGGTGGTCATGCTGCTGGCCGGCGTGGAAACCATCCGCGACGTGATCGCCTTCCCCAAGGCCGCCTCCGGCGCCGACCCGCTGACCGGCGCCCCCACCCAGATCACCCCGGCCCAGCGCCGGGAAGCCGGCATCGACGCCCAGCCCAAGCCGGCCCAGCCCAAGCCGGCCCAGCCCATGCCAGCCCAGCCCAAGCCAGCCCAGCCCAAGCCGGCCTAACCCCGCGCCGTTTAGCGTTTACTGGGCACTGAAAGTGTCTAGGTGACTACTCTTGGTGACGCATCGTGCACGGGGGGCCCGGTCGGCGGGCCTGCACGAGACCGGAGAGGGTCGATGATGACGCTAAAGATCAGCAAGAGAACGTTTGCCACCGGGACCGGGGTGTTCGCCGTCGGCGCGGCGCTGGCCGGGTTTGCCGTCAGCCCGGCTTTCGCCGCGGCCGTCAAGCCGGCTGAGGTGCGGGGCCTGGCCGTCGAGAACGGAAGCGTCACCACCCACGGTGCCACGCTGACCTGGAAAAAGGTCTCCGGGGCGACCGGCTACCGGGTCATCGTGGTCAACGCTTCCACGCCCGCCGCGCCTGCGGCCTATGACAGCGGGGCCAAGCTGACCGGGAACTCGGTGAAGATCGTCGCGCTGGAGCCGGGGGTCGCCTACGAGGCCAAGATCGAGGCCCGGGACTCGGCCGGCAGCTCGGGCTGGAGTCCTTACGTGCTGTTCTACACCGACGCCGCGCCGGGCCCGGCCGGGGCGCCAGGGCCCTCCGGGGCGCCAGGGGCCACCGGGGCGCCGGGGGCCACCGGGGACCGGGGTCCGGCGGGCACCCCGATGCTGTTCGAGTCGACCGGCAACTCCACTCCCGACCTGGCCCTCGACATGGCCCCCGGCCCGGGTGGCCTGGCCGGCAGCGGCGGCTGGGGCTACGACAACGCCGCGAACAAGGCCGTGACCGACCTCAAGGTCGGCACCGCCGCGACCTTCACCGCCACCGTCGTGCAGCCGAACGGCGAGACCGCCGACGGCTCCCTGACCCTGACGTACGACCCGTACGACTTCACCCTGACCACCCCGCCGGCCGACGGCAGCTGCACCGTCATCTCGCAGACCATCCAGGAGACCTGCAGCTTCACCGACCTCGGCCACTCGTCCACGTCCAAGCCGTTTGTCTTCACCCCGCAGCACAAGAACCCCGACGCCACGATCGGCGTGACCGCCCTGGTCAACGGCGAGGAGGCCACCGCTCAGTTCCCGGTCCAGATCAGCCCCGCGGCCGGCTAGCCCCAGCCTCGGCGCAGTCCGCGCCCGCTTGGTAATTGGCCGAGGCCCCCGCCCACCCCACCCCACCCGCCCCGCAAGCCTCAAGGCCAAAGACTGGGCGACGTCAGCACCCAGATCTGGGTGCTGACGTCGCCCAGTCATCAAACCGGGCAGCCTGGGCCACACGGGTGGCCGACCTGAGGGCCGCGGCCGCTGAGCCACTTGGCCACATCCGCCGCGGTACGACACTGGCGTTCTTGATTGACCAGGTCGGCCGCCCCGATCCGGATCGTGTCGATGCCCTCGTGCACGGCGTTCCAGCGGTCCCGGCTCTTGTCTCGCCACTGCTCGTCTTCCGGGTGCGCGGCCGTCCCGTCGATCTCCACGCAGGCCCGGTACTCCGCGTACAAGTTGTCCAGGTACCGGTTCCCGGTCGCCTGCCGTATCCGGGCCTGCCGCCTCGCGGCGGGCAGCCCGTGACGCCGCTCCACGCCCCGCGCGTACCGCAGTTCCAGCACCGACCGGGCGCCGCGGTCGGCGTCGCCTAGGGCCAGCCGGATCTCCTGCCGCCACCGCATCCGCGGTCGCGCCTCCAGCGCCGTGCCGAGCCGCGCGGCCGTGGTGCGCCTGCGGCCCACGGCCCGGCAGATCCAGTCGTACGCCTCGTCGAAGCCCCGTGCGCTGTCGATGAGGTCGAGCACCGTTTCCTCCACCCGGGTGCGCGGCGGCGTGAGCGTCGGATGCCGGGTCCGCGCCAGTGACCGGGACCGGTGAAAGACGACGCCAGGGATTTTTACCCGCTTACCCGGGTCACTGCCGTGCGGCACGGTGACGTGGATAACCGGACTCGGGCCGTTGAGTAGTCCGGCTAGTTCAGCGGCGGTCTGGTGGCTCAGCACCGCCCCCGGGCCCGCCCGCAGCAGCACGGCCCACAGTTCAGCCCGGCGAGCGGGCTTTCCGGTGAAGGCCGCGTATACCCCTCGCTGCATGACCTGCCAGCGCCCCGCGAGTACGTGCGCGCGGACGGCCTTGGCGGCCAGGCCCGCGGACACGGCCTGCCCCACGGTGATCACGCCGTCCTGACTCTCCAGCAGCTGGAGCAGCTCGGACGGGAGTTTCACGGGCATGACACCAGCGTCCACGGCGCCCGCGGCGCGCGAAAGTGCCGTCGACCAGCTGTGGATGGGAGCGGGAGCAGCCCGGTGCCTGTGGACAAACCGGGCTGATTGTCGTACCCCGGTGCTACTGCCGGTTCCGCGGAGCCGGGAACAGCCGGACCAGCCGGCCGAGCATGACTGTCCATCCTTCGAGGTGGCCGTCGCGCTCCTCGCCCGGCAGGTCGCGGTGGAACAGCTCCACGACCGTCTCGGGACCGTCCGCGGTCAGCACTACCTCCACCGTGGTCGAGCCCGGCGGCAGTGAGTCCCTGCCCGCGACACCCCAGGTGAAGACCACCCGTCGCGGGGGGTCGATCTCGACGTAGTGGCCGCGCACCGGCGTGCTGCTGAAGTCCAGGGCGAACGCCCCACCCGGCTCGGGGTGCAGGTCGGCTTGCTCGCCGATCCACTGGACCATCAGGGCCGGATCGGTGAAGTAAGGAAAGATGACGTCAGGAGGCGCGGCGATCCGGACGGTGGCGGTCAGCTCCGCTGAGGGTTTCACGGCTGGTCCCCTGCTTCCCCCGGCCCGGCGGCCGGCTTTTTCTGCTGTTCCCGCTCGACGACGTACTTCAGCCGGTCCAGCGCTGCCGGCCATAGCTCGGACAGCATCTCGCGTACCGGGTCGAGGCCACGGGGGTTCAGCGCGTACAGGCGCCGGGCGCCGTCGCGGTGCTCACTCAGCAGTCCGGCCCGGGCGAGCACCTGAAGATGGTGGCTGACAGCCTGCTGCGTCGCGTCGAAGTGCGCGGCGATCTGGCCGGCGGCTAGCTCGCCGTCCCGTACCAGGCGGAGGATCTGACGACGGTGCTGGTCGGCGAGCGCCCGCAGGACGGCGTCCGCCGGGTCGTCCTGGCCGGGTGCGCCCGCCACGGCGCCGCTGCGGGCCGCGCTCATGACGGCAGCGATCTCAACTGGTGCCCACCGAATGGCGGCGTTCCGCGCGTACCGCGCGCCGGGCGCGGTCGGCCTGCGAGCCGTTCGGGTTCCCGGTGCCGGTCTCGACGTAGGCGCGAAGGCTCGGGATGAAGTGATCCCAGCCGCTCTTGCAGTCGAGATAGCACTCCAGGCGCGGGGTGAGGCCGCCATGACGGAAACGCAGCTCGGTTCCGCCGGCGGACGCCGGCTCCATGTCGAAGTGCACCGTGGTCCCGATCCAGTCCTCGATCATGCAGGCAAGGTTGGTCCAGCGGACCGCGACACCGCACTCGGCTGCGTCGACCCGCATCACGGCCTGCGACGCCGGACCGAAACTGAACGTCAGCTCGCCGCCGGCCC
Source organism: Trebonia sp. (assembly GCA_036406335.1). Classification (GTDB taxonomy): domain Bacteria; phylum Actinomycetota; class Actinomycetes; order Streptosporangiales; family Streptosporangiaceae; genus Trebonia. The sequence continues at coordinate 6,947 of DASWUW010000294.1, read as the reverse complement.
GCCCGTCGCCGGTGACCGGTGTCCACCAGGCGGCGAGCCCTTCTGTTGTCGTCAGCGCCGCGAAGACAACCTCCGGGGAGGCGGTGAGAGTCAGCTGGCTCTGGTAGTCCTGGTCGGGCGCGACCAGTCCGCCCGCCGTCTCGTGGTCCGTCATGTCAGGCACCTCCAGGTTGAGTTCTCTTTGTACTCATGAAAATTTGTACAAAGAACTATTTGTGAAATTTAACCACGCCGCGCCGGCGCCTGTCCAGCGGTCCGCCTGACCGCGGGCCTAGCGGGGTTCCTCGCGCCGGTAGGCTCGAAACCATGGACAGTTTGTTCGATGATGCGGGAGAGCGGGCCGCCGCCAGTGCCGCGCCGCTGGCCGTACGGATGCGGCCGCGGTCGCTGGACGAGGTGATCGGGCAGCGGCACCTGACCGCGCCGGGTACGCCGTTCCGCAAGCTCATCGACAACGACGCGCCCATGTCCCTGGTCCTGTGGGGACCGCCCGGCACCGGCAAGACCACGCTGGCCTACGTCGTCAGCCAGGTGACCAGCCGGCGGTTCACCGAGCTGTCGGCGGTGACCGCCGGGGTCAAGGACGTGCGGGCCGCGGTGGACGCTGCCCGCCGCGAGCTCGGGATGAGCGGTCGCCAGACGGTGCTGTTCATCGACGAAGTGCACCGTTTTTCCAAGACACAGCAGGACGCGCTGCTGCCCGCGGTGGAGAACCGCTGGGTGTCGTTTATCGGGGCGACGACGGAGAACCCGTCTTTCTCGGTTGTCTCCCCGCTGCTGTCCCGGTCGCTGCTGCTGACGCTGCAGCCGCTGGACGACGACGACATCCGGGCGCTGATCAAGCGGGCCCTGGCCGACGAGCGCGGTCTCCAGGGCGCGGTCGCGATCGACGATGACGCCCTCGACCACCTGGTGCGGCTGGCGGGCGGTGACGGGCGCCGCTCGCTGACCTACCTGGAGGCGGCCGCTCTAGGCAACCGCCACATCGCTGCAAAAACCCTAGAGCAGGCGGTGGACCGGGCCGCCGTCCGCTACGACCGGGACGGCGACCAGCACTACGACGTGATCAGCGCGTTCATCAAGTCCCTGCGGGGCAGCGACGTAGACGCCGCGCTGCACTACCTGGCCCGGATGCTCGCGGCGGGGGAGGACGCGCGGTTCATCGCGCGGCGGCTTATCGTGCACGCGAGCGAGGACGTGGGGATGGCCGACCCGACCGCGCTGCCGCTCGCGATCGCGGCCGCCCAGGCGGTGGAGTTCGTCGGCCTGCCCGAGGCGCGGATCAACCTGGCCCAGGCGGTCATCCACATTGCCCTGGCGCCCAAGTCCAACGCGGTGATCAAAGCGATCAGCGCAGCCGAGGCCGACGTGCGGGCGGGCCTGTTCGGCTCGGTGCCCCCGCACCTGCGCGACGCGCACTACCCTGGGGCCAAGCGCGTCGGGCACGGCCAGGGCTACGTTTACCCGCATGACCGGCCCGAGGGCATCGTGGCGCAGCAGTATGCCCCGGACGTGATCGACGGCCGGGCGTACTATGAGCCCTCGAGTCATGGCCTGGAGAGCCGTTTTTCGCAGCGGTCCCGGATCATCCGCGCCATCCTGCATCCGGAACCGGATGACGGGCAGCAAGCCGGGAGCGTCCCCGCGGAGGGGAACGCAGCCGATGAGGGGAAAACATAAATGAGCCTGACCGGGCTGGCCGCGCTGATCGCCGCGGTGAGTTTCGCGGTACTCGCCGGAGCCGGCGTCTACCTGGCGGTGCGCTTCACCCGGCTGCTCGGCGACGCGGCCACGCTGGTGCGCGACACCCGCGCCGACCAGCAGGTGCTGTTCACCCGGGCCAACGCCGCGGTGGACCGGGCCAGTGCACAGCTGGACGCGACCGAGGCCGCGACGGCCAGCGTAGCGGACCTGGGCAACTCCATGACCGAGCTCGCCGGGCAGGCCACCGCGCTGGCGGGCATCGGCAAGAGCGTCGCGGGCGCGTTGGTCGGCGGGCCCATCGGCCGCGCCGCCGCCGTCGTGTACGGGGTCAGGCATGCGGTCGGGGTGCGCCGCGGCACCGTGCCCCGGCGTGGCGCGCTGCCGGGCCGGGTCGTGAACCGGGCCGAGCTGGCGGCCGGGCGCAAGGCGGGGGCGTCCCGGTGATCCGCCGCGGATTCTGGCTCCTGGTCGGGGCCACCGGCGGCGTCATGGGCTACCGAAAGGTCTCCGAGGTCGGCCGCCAGGTATCGCGGACGCTGGGCGTATCGCGGACGCTGGGCGCGAGTCCCGAGCGCGCGGGGGCCCAGGCGGCCAGGAAGCGGCACTGGGCCCGGGAGAGCGTCCGCTTCACCCGCGACGTGCGCGACGGCATGGACCTGTATTTCGCTCGGCATCCGCGTCCGTCAGGGCCTACCCTGAGCGCAGAAACCGGCAGCGCAGAAACCGGCAGCGCAGAAACCGGCGTTGGCAACAGCCCAGACCACGATCAGAGAGAAGACCACTGATGGAGTCGGCAGAGATCGTCCGCCGTTACCTGGCGCATTTCGAGGCGCGAGGACACGCTATCGTCCCCTCGGCCAGCCTCGTGGCCGACGATCCCACGCTGCTGTTCGTGGGCGCCGGGATGCAGCCGTTCAAGCCCTACCTGCTCGGTCAGCAGACGCCGCCGTGGCGGCGGGTCGCCGACGTGCAGAAGGTCGTCCGCACGCTGGACATCGAAGAGGTCGGCAAGACCACCCGGCACGCGACGTTCTTCCAGATGCTCGGCAACTGGTCGTTCGGCGACTACTTCAAGGAAGACGCGATCCGCTGGGCCTGGGACCTGCTGACCAAGTCCCGGGCGGACGGCGGCTTCGGCTTCCCGGCGGAGAAGCTGTGGGCCACCGTGCTGCACGGCGACGACGAGTCCTACGCGCTCTGGCGGGACATGATCGGCCTGCCGGAGTCGCGGATCCAGCGCCGCGGCCTGGCCGACAACTACTGGCACATGGGCGTCCCCGGCCCGGGCGGCCCCTGCTCGGAGATCTACTACGACAAGGGGCCCGAGCACGGCCGCGAGGGCGGTCCCGAGGCGGACGAGGACCGCTACCTGGAGATCTGGAACCTGGTCTTCATGCAGGACATGCTCAGCGCGGTCCGGGCCAAGGACGACTTCGACGTCGAGGGCCCGCTCCCGCACCGGAACGTCGACACCGGCATGGGCCTGGAGCGGATGGCGTCCATCCTGCAGGGCGTGGACAACCTCTACGAGATCGACACCACCTTCAAGATCCTGCAGAAGGCGGCCGAGCTCACCGAGCAGGAGTACGGCACCGACCCGCGCAGTGACGTCGCCCTGCGGGTCGTCGCCGACCACGTGCGCAGCGCGGTCATGCTGATCGAGGACGGCGTGCTGCCCTCCAACGAGGGCGGCGGCTACGTGCTGCGGCGACTGCTGCGGCGCTCCATCTACAACCTGCAGCTGCTGGCCGGCGCCCAGCGGGGCGGCGGCGCGTCCGCCACCACCGGCTTCATGCACGAGCTGACCGCGGTCACCATCGACGCGATGGGGGAGCAGTTCCCCGAGCTGCGCCGCGACGCGGCCAATATCCACACCGTCATCGACGCGGAGGACGGGGCGTTCGCCGGCACGCTGCGCACCGGCACCGCGATCTTCGAGGTCGCGGTGGAGGAGGCCAAGCGCCGCCGCGCGAGCACGCTGTCCGGCGCCCAGGCCTTCCAGCTGCACGACACCTACGGCTTCCCGATCGACCTCACCCTGGAGATGGCGTCCGAGCAGGGCCTGTCGGTGGACGAGGACGGCTTCCGGCAGCTGATGGGAGAGCAGCGCAACCGGGCCAAGAAGGACGCGCGGGAGAAGAAGACCGGCAACGCCGACATCTCGGTGTACGCGTCGCTGCTGGAGCAGGCGGGCAAGGTCACGTTTACCGGTTACGACGCGGCCGACGGCGAGGCGACTATCGTCGGGCTGCTCGCCGACGGCGTCCCGGTCCGCTCCGCGGTTCCCGGCACCCTGGTCGCGGTGGTGCTGGACCGGACCCCGTTCTACGCCGAGGGCGGCGGCCAGCTGGCCGACCACGGTGTCATCCGGACCACCGGCCCGGGCGGCAACGCCGAGATCGAGATCAACGACGTCCAGGCGCCGCTGCCCGGCCTCGTGGTGCACCGCGGGACCGTGCGGCACGGCGAGGTCAATGCGGGCGCGCCCGCCTACGCGGAGATCGACGTCGAGCGGCGCCGGGCCACCTCCCGCAGCCACACCGCTACCCACCTGGTGCACCGCGCGCTGCGCGGCGCGCTGGGCGAGGGAGCCGCGCAGGCGGGCTCGGAGAACGCGCCCGGCCGTCTGCGGTTTGACTTCACCGCGAGCGGGGCGGTGCCGGTGACGGTGCTGCGCGAGGTCGAGGACGAGGTGAACCGGGTCCTCATCGACGACCTGACCGTGCGCGCGTATCACACCTCCCTGGACGAGGCCCGCTCCATGGGCGCGCTGGCCCTGTTCGGCGAGAAGTACGGCTCCGAAGTCCGCATCGTCGAGGTCGGTGAGTACTCGCGCGAGCTCTGCGGCGGCACCCACGTGGCCAGGTCGGGCCAGCTCGGCCTGATCAAGCTGCTGGGCGAGGCGTCGATCGGTTCCGGCGTCCGCCGCGTGGAGGCTCTGGTCGGCATCGACGCGTTCCGCTTCCTGGCCCGCGAGAGCGTGCTCGTTAACCAGCTCAGCGAGCAGTTCAAGGCGCGGCCGGAGGAGCTGCCCGAGCGCATCTCGAACGTCGTGACCCGTCTGCGGGACGCCGAACGGGAGCTGGCCAAGCTCAGGTCGGCCCAGCTGCTCGAGGCATCTGGGCAGATCGCGGCGGCCGCGGAGAACATCAGCGGGACCGCGTTCGTCGCCCACCGGGTGCCGGACGGCACCGACTCCGACTCCATCCGCAGGCTCGCCCTCGACGTGCGGTCTAAGATCCCGGCGTCCCAGCCGGCCGTGGTGGCGCTGGTCGGCATCCCGGCGGACCGGCCGGTGGTGGTCATCGCGGTGAACGAGGCCGGGCGCGGGGCCGGACTGTCCGCCGGGTCTCTGGTCGCGGGCGCGGCCAAGGCGCTCGGCGGCGGGGGCGGCGGCAAGCCCGACGTGGCTCAGGGCGGCGGTGCCCCCGGTGCGGGCCCGGATGCCCCGAATGCCGCCTTTGACAGTCTTCGAAGTGCTTTGCGGGACAGCGTGCGGAGTGCCGGGTAACGTGTGGGCATGTTCCCGCGGGCAGTCACAGCGGTGAGGTCAGGCGTGCGTTTGGCCGTTGATCCGGGTACTGTCCGCATTGGCGTGGCCCGCAGCGATCCCGGCGGCGTGCTCGCTACCCCGCTCGTCGTCGTGCGGCGCGGCCGGGGCGACCTCAACGCCCTCGCCGCGCTGGCCGCGACCGAAGAAGCAATGGAGATCCTGGTGGGCCTACCCCGGTCCTTGTCCGGTCGTGAAGGACCGGCCGCTCTTTCCGCCAGGAAGTTCGCGGCTGACCTGGCGGCCCGGGTGGCACCGCTCCCGGTGCGGCTGGTCGACGAGCGCTTCACCACGTCGACCGCGCACCAGGCGCTGCGCGCCAGCGGCCACGACTCACGGGACCGGCGCCAGACGGTCGATTCCGCCGCGGCCGCGGTGCTGCTCGAGTCGGCGCTCGAGTCCGAGCGCCGCACCGGCGCCGTTCCCGGGCTGCTGGTCGTTCCCGGGTCTGCTCAGTGAGTGGCTACGGCCGTACCGGGCCGGGTTACGGCACCCCCGAGGACGAAGGCGATCCCGGCCCCGGCGGCCGGCGGCAGCCGGGCAACGCCCGGCCGGCGGGGGACGGCTCGGTCTGGCAGAGCGATCAGGGCTACAGCTGGGCCGTTCACCACGACGACAACCAGCCCGGCGGCGGCGGCCCCCGGGGCCCCGGCCGCTCACCGGACTACGGGCAGCCCGGTTATCCCGGCCAGCCCGGTTACCCCGGCCACCCCGGTTACCCCGGCCACCCCGCCGGCCGCGAGTACGGCCAGCAGAATTACGGCAACTGGGAGCAGGGCCCGGCCGACAACAGCTCGTTCCTGCCCGGCTTCGGCCCCGGCGACGACTCCGCCGGCCGCCGCGCCGGGGGCCGCCCGCCCCAGCGCGACGACCGCTACCGGGGCGACGACCGCTACCGGGGCGATGACCGCAACCGTAACGACGACCGCTACCGGGGCGACGACTACGACCGCCAGCCCGATGCCCGCCCCGGCAACTGGGACGCCGGCGGCGACGACTACGAAGGCCGCCGCCGGCCGCGCCGCCGCGCTACCCGCTGGGCGCCGCGGATCCTCATCCTGGTGGTCTTCCTCGCCCTGGTGGCCGGCGCCCTGGCTGGCGGCAGCGTCGTTTACCACAAGTACCAGGCCCGGTACCACCCGGCGGACTACGCGGGCCCGGGCACCGGTGACGTGACCGTGCAGGTGAAGAGCGGCGACACCACCTTCGACCTCGCGCCCCAGCTGGTTCAGCTCGGCGTGATCGCCAGCGCGCGCGCGTTCACCAACGCGGCCGAGGCCGCCACGACCACGACCAGCGCCACCTCGAACGGCCTCGAGGTCGGCTACTACGTGCTGCGTCACCATATGCAGGCCAGCCTCGCCTACGCCGCGCTGACCAACCCGAAGAACCTGGTGCAGACCACGGTGACGATCCCCGAGGGGAAGCGGGCGGTCGACGTCATCGCGATCGTCGCCAAGAAGACGAAGGTCCCGCTCAAGAACTTCCAGCAGGTGCTGGCCCACCCGGCGCAGCTGGGCCTGCCGTCCTATGCCGGCGGCAAGGCGGAGGGCTACCTGTTCCCCGCCACCTACGCGATCGTCCCGCACGAGACCGCCCTGCAGATCCTGCAGGCGATGGTCACCCGGTTCAACCAGCAGGCCGAGGTGGACGGCCTGGCGGCCGCGGCCAAGACGGTGGGCCTGACGCCGTC
>DASWUW010000293.1:0-8721 GCA_036406335.1 Trebonia sp. | reverse complement strand
CACCAGGTGATCGGTGGGCCGGACGCGGTAGTGCCGTCCGTCGTAACTAAACGGCTGACCGCGCATCAGCCCGTCGTAGACCGCCAGGCACTCGTCGAGCTTCTCCGCGCGGACCCGGCGGCCCTCGTCCGGCTCGAACGCGGTCCACCCGTCGGTGACCGCGCCCAGCCCGACGGTCAGCACCACCCGGCCGCCGCTGAGCCGGTCCACGGTACCGACGGCGGACGCGAGGTCCCAGGGCCGCCAGCGGGACGCGGGGGTGAGCAGGGTGCCGAGCCTGATCCGCTCGGTGGTCATCGCGGCGGCGCCGAGGGCAACCCAGGCATGCTCCCCCCACACCGCCTCCCAGGTGAACACGGCGTCCCAGCCGCAGCGCTCCCCGAGCGCGGCCAGTTCCGCGAACTCGCGCGCGCTGGCGTGCGGTACCACGAACCCGAATCGCATACCGCGACTGTAAGCTCCGCCACCGACATCCGGCGGCCGCCGGGCGAAAGCGCGCCCGGCGTAAAGCGGTTGCGCCCCAAGGGGACGGCCGAAAGGCTGGACGGCATGACCATGCACGCCGACGAGCTGCCCGTCACCGTCGCCGTGGTCCGGGAACTGGTCGGCGCGCAGTTCCCCCGCTGGCGCGAACTGCCGGTCCGCCGGGTCGCCTCGTCCGGCACGGTCAACGCGATCTTCCGCCTCGGCGAGCGGCTCGCCGCCCGTTTCCCGCTGCGGCCCGCCGATCCCGCCGCGGCCCGCCGCTCGCTGCGGTCCGCGGCGGCCGCCGCCCGCGAACTCGCCGCCGCGACCCGGTTCCCGGTGCCGGAGCCGGTCGCCCTGGGCGAGCCCGGTCCCGGTTACCCGCTGCCCTGGTCGGTGCAGACCTGGCTGCCCGGCGTCACCGGCGAGGCGGCCGACCCCGCGGGCTCGGCCGCCTTCGCGGACGACCTGGCCGAGTTCATCACGGGCCTGCGGGTCGCCGGCACCCGCGGCCGGGTGTTCGCCGGCCCCGGCCGCGGCGGCGACCTGAAGGACCACGACCAGTGGATCGCCGCCTGCCTGCGGGAAAGCGAGCGGCTGCTCGACGTCCCCCGCCTGTCCCGGCGGTGGGCCCGGTTCCGGGAGCTGCCCCGGGTGGATCCCGACGTGATGAGCCACGGCGACCTGACGCCGGGCAACGTCCTGGTGGCCGGCGGCCGCCTGGCCGGCGTCCTCGACGTCGAGCGCTTCGGTGCCGCCGACCCGGCGCTCGACCTGATCAGCGCCTGGAACCTGCTGGAGGCCGGGCCGCGGCAGCGGCTGCGCGCTGCCCTGCACTGCGGCGACCTGGAATGGGAGCGGAGCCAGGCGTGGGCGTTCCAGCAGGCGATGGGGCTGGTCTGGTATTACGCCGCGAGCAACCCGGTGATGAGCCGTCTCGGCCGGGTGACCCTGGACCGGATCCTGTCCGCCTAGTCCCGTGACCGGACGGCCGCCGCCCGTTACCCTCGAACCCGTGGACATGCGGGAGCAGGACCAGTCGGTCCGCACGGCGGAGACCTACCGTTCTTTCGCGGGCGAGGCGCACGGCCGCTCGCCCCGCTACGAGGAACTGGCGCGTGACGTCGCCGCCGACCGTCAGCTCCTGGAGTTCCTCCTTTCTTGCCGGCGGTCAGACGGCAGCCCAGCCTGCTGTTCGCCGCCGCCCGCTACCTGCTCGGCCCGCCGCCCGACCTGGCCGCGCTGCGGGCCCTGGCCAGCAACCGGGCCGCCGACCTGGCCGGCACCATGATGACCCGGCGGACGCAGACCAACGAGCCCGCCCGGTGCGCCACCCTGCTGCCCGGCAAGTACTCCTACGACTACGCCGGCCACCGGGTGGCGGGTACCGACCCCGGGGCGCCCGTCCTCGCCTGCGAGCCGCGCGGGCCGGTCCCGCTCCCCGAACGGGTCCCGGACGTCGCCTGGCGGGCCGGCCTGGACCTGAACCCGCTCGACGTGACCAGCGACGACGACGTCCGCTGGCTGCAGTGCCTCGTCTGGCCGGGGGAGACCGGCCGGCTGGGGCGGCTGGGCGCCGCCGTCGAGACGGCGCGGCGCGACCCGCCGCCGGTGCACCGCGGCGACCTGCTGACCGACGTCCCGGACCTGGTCCGCCAGGCGCCCCGCGGTGCCACCGTCGTCGTCTACCACTCGGCCGTCCTCAGTGCTGGCCCGGAACGGCAGCGAGGCGGTCGCGCTCACCGACTCGCACGGCCCCTGGGTCGAGTGGCTGCCGTGACCTCCCGCTCCCGCCCGGCCACCGGCGGCCCCGGTGCCTGACCTGCAGGCCGCACTCAGCGCGGGCCTCGGTGCCCTGGTCGGCGCGGGCACGGTCCCGGCGGCCGCGTACGCCGTGGTGGCCGACGGGACGGCCGCCGCCGGCGGGTTCGGCGGCGCCGGCCCGGACACCGTCTTCCAGATCGGCTCGGTGACCAAGACCGTGACCGGCTTCCTGCTGGCCGACCTGGCCGAACGCGGCGAGGTGCAGCTGACCGACCCGGCGACCCGGTACCTGCCGGGCGCGGCCCCGGGGCCGGTCACCCTGCTCGGCCTGGCTACCCAGACGTCCGGCCTGCCGCGACTGCCGCCGGGGATGCTCCGGTACGCGCTGCTGCGCCCGCGCGACCCGTACGCGTGGTACCCGGAACGCAGCTTCCTGCGCGCCGCGCGCCGCTCGCTGGCGGCAGCCCCCGGCGGCCAGCAGCCCTACGAGTACTCCAACTACGGATTCGGCCTGCTCGGGTACCTGCTCGGCCAGGCCGCCGGGATGCCGTACGAAACGCTGGCCGAGCAGCGGATCTGCGCTCCGCTCGGCCTGCGGGACACCACGTTCGCCGCGGCCCCCGTCCAGGGACACCATCACGGCAAACCGGTGCCGCCCTGGCAGCTGGGCGTCCTGTCCGCGGCGGGCGGCCTGCACTCCACCGCCGCGGACCTCGCCCGGCTGCTCACGGCGTGCCTGGACCCGGTCGGCACCCCGCTCGGCCCGGCGCTCGGTACCGCCCTGGCACCCCAGGTGAGACTCCCGTCCGGCGGGCAGCTGGGCCTGGCCTGGCACTTCGCGGAGCGCGACGGACAGCAGGTCATCTGGCACAACGGGATGACCGGCGGCTACAGCGCGATGGTGGCGCTGCACCCGGCGCGGCGCACCGCCGCCGCCGCCCTCGCGAACGACGGCGGCACGCCGCCGTCGCCGCTGGACAGCCTGGTCTTCGACGCGCTGTTCGCGCCGTGAGCCGCCCGCTGCTCTTCCTTGACGTGGACGGCGTCCTCAACCCGTTCGGTTCCGGCTGCCCGGCCGGGTACACCGAGCACGGCGGAAAACCAGGAGACAGGGCACCGGGTGCGGCGGGAGGATCGCGGGCGTGACCGGCGACTTCATCCCGGGCCTGGTGCTGGCCCGTGACTTCTACGACGCCGTGGCCGGCCCGCTGCTGCGGCAGGAGTTCCCGCGGCTGACCCACGCGGCGGCGCTGCTCGGCCCCGGCTCGGACGTCGCCGGATTCGACACCGCCCGCTCCGCCGACCACGACTGGGGCCCGCGGCTGCAGGTTCTGCTCGCCGATGCCGACGCCGGCCAGGCCCCGCGGGTCACCGCGATGCTCGCGGACCGGCTCCCGGAGACCTTCCGCGGTTACCCGGTCCGGTTCCCGGTTACCCGGGAACCCGGCGGCGGTGCCCGGCACCGGGTCGCGGTGGCCGGGCTGGGCGGCTGGCTGGCCGGCCTGCTCGGCTTTGACGCCAGGCGCGAGCTCACCCTGCTCGACTGTCTGGCCACCCCCGCGCAGCGGCTGGCCGAGTTCGCCGGCGGCGAGGTCTTCCGCGACGACGCCGGCGAGCTGACCCGGGCTCGCCGGAACGCGGCCTGGTACCCGCCGGACCTGTGGCGGTACGTGCTGGCCTGCCAGTGGCAGCGTATCGGCCAGGAGGAAGCGTTTCCCGGCCGGTGCGCCGAGGCGGGTGACGAGCTCGGCTCGCGTGTCGTCGCCGCCCGGCTGGCCCGCGACCTGATGCGGCTGAGTCTGCTCATGCACCGCCGGTACCCGCCGTACAGCAAGTGGCTGGGCACCGCGTTCACCCGGCTCCCGGGCGCCGCGCCGGTGGCCGCGTCCCTGAACGCCGCGATCAGCGCCGACGGCTACCCGGCCCGGGAGCGGGAGCTGAACCAGGCCGTCCAGGCTGTCGCCGCCCGGCATAACGAGCTGGGACTCACCCCGCCGCTCGACACCCGCCCGCGGCCCTTCTTCGACCGGCCCTACCAGGTCCTCGGGGCCGGCCGCTTCGCCGGCGCGCTGCGCGAGACGATCACCGACCCGCTGGTACGCCGGCTGCCGGCCGCCGGCGCGGCCGATCAGTTCACCGACAGCACCGACGCGTCCGGCGACGTGAGCTTCCTGCGGGCCTGCACCGCGGCCGCCATCGCGGCTATCGTCACATCATGAGCAGCGCGCATGACGTGACAGCGGCGCCGGCCAGGGTGGTCCCGTGATCGTGACCGCGAACGGGGCCGACCTCTACGTCGAGGTGCACGGCGACGGCGACCCGGTGCTGCTGCTGCACGGCTGGCCCGACTCCGCCGCGCTGTGGCGCCACCAGGTACCCGCCCTGACCGCCGCGGGGTACCAGGTGATCACCCCCGAACTGCGCGGCTTCGGCCGGTCGAGCCGCCCGGAGGGCCAGGACAACTACAAGATGGCCACCCTGGTCGCTGACGTGGCCGCGGTTCTCGACGCCGTGAGCGCGCCGGCCGCGCACGTCGTGGCGCACGACTGGGGCGCGGGCGTGGCCTGGCTCGCCGCGATGTACCAGCCGGACCGGGTCCGCAGCCTGACGGCGCTGTCGGTTCCGCACCCGGGCGCGCCCGACACCGTCCGCCAGCGGGAAATGGCCTGGTACCAGCTCTTCTTCCAGTTCCCGGGGGTCGCCGAGGCCACCCTGAGCTACGACAACTGGGCGGCGCTGCGTGAGCTCACCGCCGGCTACCGGGACATCGACCAGGCGATCGCCGATCTGTCCCGCCCCGGTGCGCTGACCGCCTCGCTGAACCCCTACCGGGCCAACCTGGCGCCGCGCATGCCCGGTCCCCGCCCGCCGTTCCCGCCGGTCACCATGCCGGTCCTGGGTGTCTGGTCCGACGGCGACCGGTATCTGGACGGCGCCCGGATGCGGGCTTCCGGTGACCTGGTCCAGGGCCCGTGGCGGTACGCGGAGATTACCGGGGCCAGTCACTGGATTCCCCTCGACGCCCCCGGAGAACTTAACCCGCTGCTGATCGACTGGCTCCGTTCGGCTCCGTGACCGGCGCGGACGGCCCGCTGCCAGTGGTAAAAGCTCTCGTGATTTGCCACGTTATTCATCCGCGGCGGACAACGGTAGGTACCGTCATAGCGTGACGAGCGACCCGAGACATAGCAGCTCACCTGGCTCGTGGGACGCCCGCGACGACCAGCAGGACACGACGGCACTTCCGGCCGTGCCCGCGCGGGCCGACGACCAGGAGTCGCTCGCACCGGATCAGGGCGGCCGGGAAAGCGCGGTCCGCGATTCCCGCGCCCAGTCTCAGGAATTGCCCGGTCAGTCGCCCGGGAGCGGGCAGGCCGGCCGGGGCTGGTTCGCCCCCTCCTTGCCTGCGCCGGAGCCGGAAACCGAGGGAGCCCCCGAGGCGGGTTTGCCCGCCCGCGACTCCGGCGGGCCGGATCCCGGCCGGCCGGGATCCAGCGGGCAGGCCGCTTACGGGCAGGACCGGTACCCGCGGGAGCCGGGCGAGCAGGGCGGGTACGCGCAGCCCGGCCAGCCCGGCTACGGACAGCAGCAGAGTTCCGGGCAGCCGGATTACCGGCCGCAGCCGCAGCCCGGTTACGGGCAGCCGGGACAGCCGCAGCCGGGGTACAGCCAGCCTGGCTATTCGCCCCGGACCTACAGCCAGCCGCAGCCTGGCCAGCAGCCGTACCCGCGGGCGGACTACGGACAGCAGGGGTACGGCCCGCCCGGATTCCCGCCGCAGGCCTACGGCCAGCCCGCGGCTGGCGCCCAGGCCTACAACCCGCAGGCCTACCACCCGCAGGCCCGCAACCAGCAGGCGCCCGGCCCGCCGGGAGCCGCGCCGCAGGCTTACCCGCAGCCAGGATACGGGCAGCAGAGCTACGATCAGCAGGCGTACGGGCAGACGGCCTTCGCCGCCCCCGCCTTCAGCCAGCCGGTACCGGGAGCCGAAGCGCCGCCGGGGATGAACCCGCCCGGTGGCGACGCCGGCGAGCGTCCGGGCCGGGGCGGACACTCCGGCCGGGGCGGCGGCGCGGGCGGGCGCGGCCCGCGGCAGCCCGGGAAGCGCCGCAAGGTGCTGTTCGGGGCGCTCGCGGGGGTGGTCGCCGTGGCGGTGGCCATCGCGCTGGTGGTGGTATTCGTGGTCAAGCGCACTCCCGGGGTGCCCGTCTTCGGCATGATCCCGACCGGGTCCACCGCGCAGCAGGACGGGCGGCAGGTCGCGTCCGCGTTCCTGACCGCCTGGGAGAAGGGCAAGCTGGCCAAGGCCGCGAACCTCACCAATCACCCGGCCACCGCGAAGTCCGAACTGGCGGGCTACGCCAAGAGCCTGGGGCTGGGCAAGATCGCCTTCGGGCAGGACGGCATCAAGGACGCCGCCGGGTCCACGACGGCGACGCCGCGCGAGGCGGTCGCGTTCGCGGTTACCGCCTCGGTCTCGGACGGCGCCGGCGCCGGCAAGCTGAGCGGCAACTGGGACTACCACTCGGCGCTGATCGCTTACCAGAAGGCGAACTCCAACGTCTGGTTCGTCGCCTGGGTGCCCGACGTGCTCGCGCCCCACCTCACCGCCAAGACCCGCCTGCAGACGGTCCGGGTCGCGCCGAAGGTCGAAGAGGTCACTGACGCCGACGGCGGCAGTCTCGCGTCCCTGGGCGACGTGGGGCTCAGTAACATCTCGAACCTGCTGATGAAAAAGGCGCCCGCCGGGCAGGGCAAGCCCGGTCTGGACGTCGAACTCCAGACCACCGCGGCCAAGCCGGTCAAGGGCAGCCAGGCGGTGATCCTGGACCCGCAGAACATCCAGTCGCTGCCCACCACGATCAACTCGTCGGCCGAGGCAGACGCGCTGTCCGCGGTCGGCATGCACAAGATGAGCTCAATGGTGGTCATCCAGCCGTCGACCGGCAAGATCCTCGCCGTCGCCAACAACGACGGCTTCAACGACTTCGCGCTCACCGCCGACGTCTCGCCGGGGTCGACGATGAAGGTCATCACCTCGACGGCCCTGCTGAACGCCGGGGCGGTCACCCCCACTAGCCCCGTGGCCTGCCCGAAGACCTACACCGTGGGGGGCACCACCTTCCACAACGACCAGGGCGAGTCCGAGCCAGCGGGGACGCCGTTCATGACTGACTTCGCGCAGTCCTGCAACAACGCGTTCACCTCCCAGTACGAGCACCTGTCGGGGGCCCTGGCGAGCACGGCGAAGGAGTACTACGGCCTCAACCAGGACTGGGACATCGGCATCTCCGGGATCTCCGCCTCCTACTTCAACGCGCCGGCCAGTGCGGACGGGCCCGAACTGGCCCAGGAGGCCTTCGGGCAGGGAGCGTTGCAGGCGACCCCGCTCGCGATGGCCTCGGTCGTGGCTACGGTGGACACCGGCTCGTTCAAGCAGCCGATCCTGGTGCCGGGTACCAAGCAGTTGACCGCCGCCGCGCTGCCCGGCGGGACCGACGCCGACCTCAAGGAAATGATGCGCGCCGTCGTGACCAGCGGCACGGCGGCCGGCCTGGGCTTCGGCCCCAACGTCTACGCGAAGACCGGCACCGCCGACATCCAGAACCAGGGCAAGCCCAACAGCTGGTTCGTCGCGTTCGACTCCGCCCAGGACGTCGCGGTCGGCTGCCTGGTGCTCAGCTCGGGCTACGGCGCCCAGTACGCGGCCCCTGAGGTGCAGAACTTCCTCAGTCACTACTAAACGCCTTCCGCCCCCGGATGATCAGTCAACCAGGGCGATCGATAATGGTGGCATGGATGACGAGTCCCAGCCGGACGACATCGTAGAACTGGGCAGACAACGGTCACGCCTGCCGGACTGGCCGAGGCTGCCGGACTGGCGGCCCTCGCGGGGCGCGGCCGCTTTCGCCGTCGCCGCCCTTGCTGTCGGACTTGCGGCCGGCTACGCGGCCGGAAACCGGCACGATCTCCCGCGGCCGGAAAAGACTGCCTCGCCCGCCCCGGCGTCCGCGTCCGTATCCGCGCCCGCGGCAAAGTTCCCGTTCACCGACTCGTCCGCCGTCAGCCAGGACACCCCGGCCTGCTCGACTCAGACCGGGCACGAGCTTCAGCTCGGCGTACAGCTCACCAACCAGTCGAGCGCTCCGATCGTTCTCCAGACGGCCCGGTCCGTAGTCCCGGCGGGCGGACTCAAGCAGGTCACCTGGCAATGGGCCCCCTGCGGGGCTCTCCCCGGTGACGCGGGTCAGGCCGACGAGATCCTCGCGCCGGACGCGAGCATCTGGCTGACGGCCACGTTCGCGGTCCAGGTCCGCTGCCCGGTCGCGTCGCCCGTCCAGTTCACCGTGGGTTTCGTTACCCAGGGCCGTTCCGCCACGGTCACCCTGCCCGGCTTCCCGGATCTGGGCCAGGTTGCCTACAGCGGGTGCCCGGCGGTCATCCCCCTCGGGGGCACCACCCGGCTCAGCGCCTCGCTGACCGGGCACCCGC
>DASWUW010000292.1:0-1881 GCA_036406335.1 Trebonia sp. | reverse complement strand
TTCCGGCCGAGCGTGGTCAACATCGACACCGAGTGCCCCAGTCCCTTCTACGGCGTGGAGGACGAGTCCGACCGCCTGCTGTGGCCGTCGCTGTCCGACGCCGGCAAGTCCGCGCTGCGCTGGCGCGGCGCGATCCGGCTGGCGGCCCGGCTGCGCCGGGAGCTGCCCCAGGACCAGCTGAAGACGCTGCGCTACGAGGACATGCTCCGCGAGCCGAAGGCCGCCGCCGCGGCGCTGTCCGGTTTCACCGGGATGACGGTCGCCGCCCCGGCCGCGCTGCCCGGCAAGCGCGCCGCGGCGGAGCAGGCCGTCAAACGCGCCGCCCCGGAGCAGAACGAGTGGCGGCGCACCCTGTCCTACAGCCAGCTCGCCGACGTGGAGAAGGTCGCGGGCGAGGAACTGCGCCGCCTCGGGTACCGGTAACCGGTCACCGCACGGAGCCGCGCAGCCGTTCGGCCGCGGCTTCCGCGTTTTCCTGACTCTTGAACTGGGTCAGGTAGAGGTCGGCGTACAGGCCGCCGGCCTCGAGCAGTTCCAGGTGGGTGCCGGTCTCGGCGACCTGGCCGGACTCGATCACCAGGATCTGGTCGGCCTCGCGCACGGTGGACAGCCGGTGCGCGATCACCAGTGACGTCCGGCCCTGCAGGGCGAGCGACAGGGCCTGCTGGACGGCGAACTCGGACTCCGAGTCCAGGTGCGCGGTCGCCTCGTCCAGCACTACTACCGAGGGTGCCTTGAGCAGCAGGCGGGCCAGGGCCACGCGCTGCTTCTCGCCGCCGGACAGCCGGTAGCCGCGGTCGCCGACGACCGTGTCCAGGCCGTCCGGGAGCACGTCGACCAGGTCCCAGATCTGGGCCGCCCGGCACGCCTCGACCAGGTCGCGCTCGGACGCGGACGGGCGCGCGTAGAGCAGGTTGGCCCGGATCGTGTCGTGGAACAGGTGCGCGTCCTGGGTGACCACGCCGACGACGTCGTGCAGCGAGTCCAGCGTGACGTCGCGGATGTCGTGGCCGCCGATGCGCACCGCGCCGTCGTTCGGGTCGTACATGCGCGACACCAGCTGGGTGATCGTCGTCTTGCCCGCGCCGGACGGGCCGACGAGCGCGGTCAGCTTCCCGCCGGGCGCGGTGAAGGAAACCTCGTGGAGCACGCCCGCGGCGACGTCGGTCCGTTCCGGCCGCTTCAGCGCGATCGACTCGAGCGAGGCGAGGGACACCTCGGCCGCGGTCGGGTAGCGGAACGACACCTGGTCGAACGCGATAGACGGCGCGGTCCCGCTCGCGTCGCGGGACCCGAGCACCGCCGCGCCCGGCTTCTCCTTGATCAGCGGCTCCAGGTCGAGCACCTCGAAGACCCGGTCAAAGCTGACCAGCGCGGTCATCACCTGGATCTGCACGTTGGACAGCGACCCGATCGGCCCGTAGACCCGGCCGAGCAGCGTGGCCAGGGCGACCAGGGTGCCGAACTGGAAGGCCCCGTTCACCACCAGGCTGCCGCCGACCCCGTACACCACGGCGGTGAACAGCCCGGTCAGCAGGGTGATGGCGATCATGAAGACCGACCCGTACATGTCGCGGGTGACACCGATCTCGCGGACCTTGAACGCGTTGGCCGCGAACAGCTCGGACTCCTCGCGGGGGCGGCCGTAGAGCTTGGCCAGCATCGCGCCCGCCACGTTGAAGCGCTCGTTCATGGTGGAGCCCATCTCGGCGTTCAGCTGCATGGACTCCCGGGACAGGCGCTGCAGGCGGCGGCCGAGCCGGCGGGCGGGGAGGATGAACAGCGGGATCAGCGCCAGCCCGATCAGGCTGACCAGCCAGGACAGGTAGAACAAGGTGACCAGGATGACGATCAGCGACAGTACGTTGGCCAGCACGCTGG
>DASWUW010000291.1:0-6094 GCA_036406335.1 Trebonia sp. | reverse complement strand
GCGAGCTCGCCGCGCTCGGCGCGGTGACCGGGCCAGGCCCGGCGGACGGAATCGTCGAGCTGACGCCGCTGGCCCTGTGGGCGCTGCGCCAGCAGCTCGCCCTAGACCGGGTCAGCGTACCGGTGCTGCGCCCGGCATCGGACCGGCTGTCCGCGGCGGACCTGGTCGCGCGGGCCGACAGCGTCAGCGACGCCGACTTCAATGCCGCCTTCACCCGCTGGATAAGCGGCCGCGACCCCGACCAGGCGGCGCGGGAGCTGCTGATCTACGCAGGATCGAGCGACGCGCACGGCCGGCTGGCCGCGGTCGACATCGCCCGGCGGATCGGGGTGCCCGCGTACCGGGCCTGGACCGACGCCCTGCGGCGGCCCGAGCTGCGGGTGTACGCGCGGCTCACCCTGTCCGCGATGGCGGCCGACCTGCCCGGGTCAGCCCTCCCGGCCGCCCTCGAGCCCGACCCGGACGACGTCGCCTGGCTGGCCACCGACCTGCTGGCCCAGGCGTGCGCGGCCGGCGAGCCGGACCCGGACGAGATCGCGGCGCAGTTCGCCGCCGCCGTGCCCGCGGGCGAGGAGGCCCGGACCCTGAGCCGGATGGCGCAGAGCCCGCACCCGGATGCCGCTCGCGTCCTTGACGCGCTGGGCGACAACCATCCCAGCCGACGGGTGGCCCGGGAAGCCCGCAAGGCCGCGCGCGCCCTGGCCAGGAAGGGCGTCCCGGCAGGCGGGGGCCGCGTCCCGGCCCGCGCGGCCGGCCGCTAGCGCACCGCGCCGCTAGCGCACCGCGCCATTAGAGCACCGCGCCGCTAGATCACCGCGCCGCGGAAGAACGCGCGTCAGGCGAACGCCAGGTTGTACCCGGCGTCACGCAGTGCGTCCTTGACGTGCTCGCAGTGCTCGGGACCGCGCGTCTCCACTTGCAGCACCACCTCTACCTCGTCCACCCGCAGGCTGGGCGCCAGCCGCTCGTGGCTCACCTCGAGCACGTTGGCCCCCACCCCGGCGAGCAGCCCCAGCAGCGCGGCCAGCGAGCCCGGGTAATCCGGCACCCGGCAGCGGAAGCCCAGGTAGCGGCCCGCGGCCGACAGCCCGTGGCGCAGCAGCTTGGACAGCAGCAGCGGGTCGATGTTGCCGCCCGACAGCACCACGACCACCGGCGGCTCGAAGTCGCAGGCGCCCTCCAGCAGCGCCGCCACCCCGGCCGCGCCGGACGGCTCGACTACCTGCTTGGCCCGCTCCAGGCAGAGCAGCAGGGCGCGGGCCAGGGCCGGCTCGGACACGGCCACGACCTGGCCGCCGGCCCTGGTCAGGATCGCGAACGGCAGGTCACCCGGCCGCTGCACCGCGATCCCGTCGGCCATCGTCGGCCGGCCCACGACCTGCACCGGGGTGCCCGCCGCGACCGAGGCGACCAGCCCCGGCACCGCTTCCGCCTGGACGCCCACCACCCGTACCCCCGGGTCGAGCGACTGCACCGCCACCGTGATCCCCGCCGCGAGGCCGCCGCCGCCGACCGGGACGACCACCGTCCGCACCCCCGGGCACTGCTCGATGATCTCAAAGCCCAGCGTGCCCTGGCCCGCCAGGATGTCCGGGTGGTCGAACGGGTGGATGAACACCGCCCCGGTCCGCGCGGAGAACCGCAGCGCTTCCGCCAGCGCGTCCTCCACCGACGAACCGTGCAGGATCACCGCGGCCCCGTAGGCCAGGGTCGCCTCGACCTTGGGCAGCGGCGCCCGCTCCGGCATCACCACCGTGGCCGAGGCGCCGAGCAGGCCCGCGGCGAACGCCACGCCCTGGGCGTGGTTGCCCGCACTGGCCGCGACCACGCCGCGGGCCCGCTCCGCGCCCGACAGCCGGGCGATCCTGGTGTACGCCCCGCGCACCTTGAACGACCCCGTCCGCTGCAGGTTCTCGCATTTCAGGTAGACCGGACCGCCCGCCCGCTCGGACAGCACGCGGGAGTACAGCACCGGGGTGGGCGAGATGACATCGCGCAGCAGCTCGCGGGCCAGGGCGATGTCATCGGCCTGCACGAGCGGGGAAATCGTCGACACACCGGAAACACTAATCCCCGGAGCGGTCACCCGGAGATCGAGCACGCGCGCACCCGACATAGTGTCGTAAGAGTGCAGCACAGTAGCGAGGAACTCAGCGCAAGCGCTCCGAACGGCATGCCAGCCACGCTGGAAGAGCTGAAGGCGAGCGGCCACGTCTATCGCACCGTCAAGCAAGAGATCAGAGACAACCTGCTGGCCCGGATGCGGGCCGGGGAAGACCGGTTTCCCGGCATCGTCGGCTTCGACCAGACTGTGCTCCCCCACGTCGAGCGCGCGCTGCTCGCGGGGCACGACATGATCCTGCTGGGCGAGCGCGGCCAGGGGAAGACCCGGCTGATCCGGACCATCGCCGGCCTGCTCGACGAGTGGACGCCGGTGGTCACCGGCTGCGAGATCAACGACCACCCGTACGCGCCGGTCTGCGCCCGCTGCCGCCGGCTCGCGGCCGAGCTGGGTGACCAGCTGCCCGTTTCCTGGCGTAACCAGTCCGACCGTTACGGGGAGAAGCTGGCCACGCCCGACACCAGCGTGGGCGACCTGATCGGCGACATCGACCCGGTCAAGGTGGCCGAGGGCCGTACGCTGGGCGACCCGGAGACCATTCACTTCGGCCTGGTGCCGCGGACCAACCGGGGTGTCTTCGCCCTGAACGAACTGCCCGACCTGGCCGAGCGCATCCAGGTGGCGCTGCTCAACGTGCTCGAGGAGCGCGACATCGGTGTCCGCGGCTACTCGCTGCGGCTGCCGCTGGACATCATCCTGGTGGCCAGCGCCAACCCGGAGGACTACACCAACCGGGGCCGGATCATCACCCCGCTCAAGGACCGGTTCGGCGCCGAGGTCCGCACCCACTACCCGCTGTCCCTAGAGGACGAGCTCAACCTGATCGGGCAGGAGGCCGCGGTTACCTGGGACGGCGCGGACCAGGGCGCGGACCTGCCCGAACACCTGATCGAGGTCATCGCGCGGTTCACCCGGCTGGTCCGCGAGTCCCCCGCGGTCGACGGCCGCTCCGGCGTCTCGGCCCGGTTCGCGATCGCGGCGGCGGAGTCCGCCGCCGCCGCCGCGGTACGGCGCACCGCGCTGGTGGCCGAAGCCCGTGACGAGGTGCCGGTAGCCCGGGTGGGCGACCTGCCCGGCATCGTCCCCAGCCTCCGGGGCAAGGTCGAGTTCGAGGTCAGCGAGGAGGGCCGCGAGGAGGAGATCCTCGTTCACCTGCTGCGCCGGGCCGTCGCGGAGACGTTCCGGGCCCGGCTCGGCGGCGCCGACCTGTCCGGCATCCTGGCCAAGTTCGAGGACGGCGGCTCGATCGAGTCGGGTGAGATGGTCTCGGCGACGGAACTGCTCCGCCGCACCGGCGAGGTCCCCGGCCTGGCCAAGATCATGGCCCGGCTCGGCATGGAAGGCCGGGAATCCTTCGGCGAGGCGGCGGCGGCCATCGAGTTCGTCCTCGAGGGCCTGTACCTGATCCGCCGGCTTTCCAAGGACACCAGCGCCGGAACTGCCACCTACCGGACATAACGGGTAAAGAGTAAAAGCAGAGTCATCCCGAACGCGCGGGTGTTTCACCACCGGCCCGGATGACTGCGGCGGCGGGCAAGACTGGAGCTGGCGATGTCCAATTACCGTTACGGAGCCTACGACGACGGGCCCGACCCGCTGGCGGCCCCTTACGACGTCCGGGAAGCGCTCGACGAGATGGGCGAGCGCATCCTGGGCGGCGACAACCCGCGGGACGCGCTGCGGGACCTGCTGCGGCGCGGCTGGCAGGACCGGCGCGGCCTGGATGACCTGATGCGCCGGGTCCGCGAGCGGCAGCGCGAGCTGCGCAACGCGGGACGGCTGGACGGAATGCTCGACCAGGCCCGCGAGCTGCTCGACGAGGCGCTGGAGGCCGAGCGGGGCGCGCTGTTCCCCGACCCGAGCGACGACGCCCGGCTGCAGGAAGCGGAGCTCGACGCGCTGCCGACCGACACCTCGCGGGCCATCCGGGAGCTGTCGGAGTACAACTGGCGCTCGCCGGAAGCCCGGCAGAAGTTCGAGGAGCTGCGGGACCTGCTGCGCCGGGAGGTGCTCGACAGCCAGTTCAAGGGCATGAAGCAGGCCCTGGAAAATCCCGACCCGGCCGCCATGCAGCGGGTCAAGGACATGCTGGCCGACCTGCGCCAGATGCTGGACGCCGACACCCGCGGCGAGCACACGCCGCAGGACTTCGACAATTTCATGAACCAGTACGGGGACATGTTCCCGGACAGCCCGGAGAACCTGGAGGAGCTGGTCGACTCGCTCGTGCGGCGGATGCAGGCAGCCGAGCGGCTGATGAACTCGCTGTCCGACGAGCAGCGCGAGGAGCTGGCCGGCCTGATGGCCCAGGCGATGGAGGACGCCGGCCTGGCGGCGGAGCTGTCCGCGCTGGGCGACGCGCTGCGCCAGCGCCGGCCGGAGCTGGGCCAGCCCCAGCGCGGGGTGCGGATGCCCGGCGGCGAGCCGCTCGGGCTGGGCGACGCCACCAGCGCGGTCGCCGACCTGGCCGACCTGGCCGACCTGGAGTCCGCGCTGGGCCAGGATTACGCGGGCGCCAGCATGGACGACGTGGACGAGGAGGCGGTCCGCCGCGCCCTCGGCCGCCAGGCGGTCGACGACCTGGAGGCGCTGCGCCGCCTGGAGCGCGAGCTGCAGCAGCAGGGCTACCTGAACAGCGACGGGGGCAACCTGGAGCTCACCCCCAAGGCGGTCCGCAGGCTGGGCGACACCGCGCTGCGCCAGGTGTTCGCGGGCCTCGAGAACGGCCTGCGCGGCGGGGACCACGACCGGCGGGACGCCGGGCAGGCGGGCGACCTGACCGGGTCTACCCGGGAGTGGGAGTTCGGCGACGAGCAGCCGATAGACGTGCCCGCCACCGTTCGGTCGGCTCTGCTGCGGTCGGCCGCGGAGAACAACCCCGGCGGGGCCGTCCGGCTCACCGCCGGGGACTTCCGGGTGGCGGAAACCGAGCGCAGGCAGTCGGCGGCCGTCTGCCTGCTGGTCGACCTGTCCTACTCGATGGCGCTGCGCGGCACCTGGGCGGTGGCCAAGCAGACCGCGCTGGCGCTGCACGCGCTGCTGCGGACCAAGTACCCGCAGGACGCGATCCAGGTCGTCGGGTTCTCCAACTACGCCCGGGAGCTGCACGAGACCGAGCTGGCGGGCCTCGGCTGGGACATGGTGCAGGGCACCAACCTGCACCACGCGCTGATGATCGCCGGGCGGCACCTGGACAAGCACCCCGAGCACGAGCCGGTGGTGCTGGTCATCACCGACGGCGAGCCGACCGCGCACCTGATGCGGGACGGCAGGCCGTGGTTCGACTGGCCTCCGGCCCCGGAGACCATCGAGCTGACGCTGGCCGAGGTGGACAAGATGACCCGGCGGCACGCGGCGCTGAACATCTTCATGCTGGCCGACGACGACCGGCTGGCCGCCTTTGTCGACAACGTGGCCAAGCGCAACGGCGGCCGGGTGCTGCGGGCCACTCCCGAGCGCCTGGGCGAGTACGTGGTCAGTGACTTCCTGCGGACCCGGGGCGCGCGCGGCCGGAGGTAGGTCGCCGGCGAATCAGCGGGTCAGCTGGGTCTAGGATCGCACCATGTCTTTTGGTGACAAGGCGATTCTCTGGCTGCACATCACGGCCGTGGTTTTTACGATCGGGCCGGGCACGGCGGCAATCTTGTCGACGCCCCGCTACATTCGCAGCCGGAACCCGGTGATCGTCGGGTTCCTGCTGCGAACTACCCGGATCTACGCTTTCGGGACGCTGCTGGTGCTGGTCTTCGGCCTGATCCTCACCGGGATGACCCACAAGTTCAACCAGTGGTGGATCTCCGCGTCGCTGACGCTCTTCGTGGTCGCGTTCGTGCTGCTGCTGCTGATCCTGCGCGACCAGCGCCGGGCCCTTGCCGCGCTGGACGCCGGGGCAGGCGCGGCGGTGGCCGACTCGGTTGAGGAGAGCATCCAGGCCGAGGCCAGGGAAGCGGCCGAGGTCCGGCGCGAAGCGGA
>DASWUW010000290.1:0-4243 GCA_036406335.1 Trebonia sp. | reverse complement strand
CGGCCCGGGCACCCATGACATTGGCCACGTCGACCACGACGACAGAAGCGGTGTTAGCGATCGGAGGTCACCACCTTACGTTCGGGAGAGCTTTCTGCTGTTGTTCCCCACGTAAGCTAGCCCCATGGCAGACGCGAAGCTTGCCTCATCGCTGGTTCGCCTGCGGCAGCGCAGGACCGGACCGCTCATCCTCGAGCTGGACCTGACCGACGGCATCGCCGAGGGGCCGCCCGCGGACCCGCTGTCGGCGCTGCTCACCATGCGCCGGACCCGGCTGCAGGACCTGCTCGACGGGCTGCGGCGGGCGGCCGACGACGACCGGGTGCGGGCGCTGGTGGTCCGGGTCGGCGGGTCGAGAATCGGCCTGGCCAAGGTGCAGGAGCTGCGCAACGCCATCGGCGACTTCCGCGCCTCGGGCAAGCTCGCGGTGGCCTGGTCGGAGTCGTTCGGCGAATTCATCCACGGCAACCTGCCTTACTACCTGGCGACCGGGTTCGACCGGGTCTACCTCCAGCCGTCGGGCACCCTCGGGCTCACCGGCGTGGCCGTCGAGCAGGTGTTCCTGCACGACGCGCTGGAGAAGGCGGGCGTCGGGTTCCAGAGCGCCAAGCGCTACGAGTACAAGTCGGCCAGCGACCAGCTGACCGAGACCGGGTTCACCGGCCCGGCCCGCGAGGCGGCCGCGCGGCTGGCCGAGTCCGCCACCGAGCAGCTGGTGGGGGTGATCGCGGCGGGCCGCGGCCTGTCCGTGGAACGAGCCACCGAACTGGTCGCGCGCGGGCCCTTCCTCGCCTCCCAGGCGCTCGCCGAGGGCCTGGTCGACGGGCTGCTGTACCGGGACGAGGTCTACGACCAGGTCCGCAAGGAGGCCGGCCCGGACACGACCCTGCTCTACCTGCAGCGGTACCAGCGCACGCAGTCGCTGAGCGACCTGCCGCGCCGGCTCGGCAGCAGCGTCCAGGCGATCACCCCCGGGCAGCAGGAACCGTTTGTCGCGACGATCTACGCGCACGGCGCCATCCGGTCCGGGCGCAGCGGCCGCGGCGGTCCCGGCGGCGGCGGGACGGGCTCGGACACGGTGGCGGCGGCGCTGCGCGCGGCCGCGGCCGACGACGGAGCGCGGGCGGTGGTGCTGCGGGTGAACAGCCCGGGCGGCTCCTACACCGCGTCCGACGTGATCTGGCGCGAGGTGGTCCGGGTGCGGGCCGCGGGCAAGCCGGTCGTGGTGTCGATGGGCGACGTGGCCGCGTCCGGCGGATACTTCATCGCCGCGCCCGCGGACGTGATCGTGGCCCAGCCGGGGACGATCACCGGCTCCATCGGGGTCATCATGGGCAAGCCGGTGCTGCGGGACCTGTTCGGGCGGACGGGGGTAGTGACGGACACGATCGCGGACAGCCCGGGAGCCGGCCTGGCCACGATGTTCTCCTCGTCCCGGCCGTTCTCCGAGGCCGAGTGGGCCCGGATCAACGAGTGGCTGGACGCGGTCTACGCCGACTTCACCGAGAAGGTGGCCTCCGGGCGGCGGCTGCCGGTCGAGCGGGTGCGCGAACTGGCCCGCGGCCGGGTCTGGACCGGCGCCGACGCGATCACCCACGGCCTGGCCGACGAGGCGGGCGGGCTGCGCGAGGCGACCGCGATCGCCCGCACGCGCGCCGGGCTGCCGGCCGACGCGCCGGCGCGCGTCTACCCCCGGCTCGGCCCGCTGGACCAGCTGCGCCCGGCCGAGTCGAGCGAGTCCCGGCCCGCGGCCCGCGGCCAGGTCGGCGCGGGGTCGCTGGCCGCGCTGTTCGCCGACGGCTGGGGCCCGGCCTGGCGTTTCGCGGCGGCCGCGGGGCTGTCGCCCTACGGCCCGCTGACCCTTCCCGGAACCTGGAAAATCAGCTGAGCACCGTGCCGGTGCCGCCGGTGCCGCCGGTGCCGTCTCCGCCGCTGGTGCCGGACGCCGGGCTGCGGGACGCGCTGTCGGCCTGGGCGGCGGGGGTCACGCTGCTCACCCTGGCCGACGGCCGGGACGACATCGGCACCACGGTCAGCGCGTTCATGCCGCTGTCCCTCGACCCGCCGCTGCTGGCGGTGTCGCTGACCGCGGACTCCTACCCGGCCGAGGTGCTGGGCCGCCCCGCGCTGCCCGCGGCCCGGTTCGCGGTGACGCTGCTGTCGGCGGCCCAGAAGGTGATCGCGGGCCAGTTCGCCGCGGCCGGCCGCCCGAGCGCGCGGCTGATCCTGGACGCCGTGCCCCACGTGCGCGGGGCGGCGTCCGGAGCGCTGATCCCGTCCGGCGGCCTGGCCGCGCTGGAGTGCTCGGTCGCCCGCCGGATCCCGGCGGGCGACCACCTGCTGGTGATCTCGGCGGTGGAAGCGGTGGCCTACACCGCTGCAGGCGGGGACCCGCTGGTCCGCTTCCGCGGCCGCTACCCGGTGCTGTAGACGCCGGTCTACCGGGCCGGGTAGACACGGCGCCCGCCCCGGTAGACCGCGTGCACCAGCGGCACACCGGGGCGGTAGGCCAGGTGCGCGTGGGACGGGGCGTCGAGGATGACCAGGTCGGCGCGGGCACCGGGAACCAGGGAGCCGACATCGGTCCGGCGCAGCGCCCGGGCCCCGCCCGCGGTCGCCGCCCAGACCGCCTCCCGGGTGGTCATCCGCAGGTCGCGGACGGCCAGCGCGATACAGAACGGCATCGAGGTGGTGAAGGACGTGCCCGGGTTGCAGTCCGTCGCCAGCGCCACCGTGGCCCCGGCGTCGAGCAGGCGGCGGGCGTCCGGGTAAGGCTGCCGGGTGCTGAACTCAGCGCCCGGCAGCAGCGTGGCGACGGTGCCGGATGAGGCCAGGGCATCGACGTCGGCCGCGGTAAGGAACGTGCAGTGGTCGGCCGAGGCGGCGTCCAGCTCTACCGCCAGCCGGATGCCGGGACCGGGACCGAGCTGGCCGGCGTGAATCCGCGGCTGCAGGCCGCGGGCCCGGCCCGCGGTGAGCACCGCGCGCGCCTCGTCCGCCCCGAACGCGCCGTCTTCGCAGAACACGTCGGCCCAGCGGCAGTACGGCGCGCAGGCGGCCAGCATCGGCCCGCACACCAGGTCCACGTAGGCGGCCGGGTCGGCGGCGAACTCGGCCGGCACCACGTGCGCGCCCAGGAAGGTCACCTCGTCGGTGACCTCGGCCGCCAGCGCGACCGCGCGGGCCTCGTCGCGGACGGTGAGGCCGTAACCCGACTTGCACTCGAACGTGGTCGTGCCCTGGCTGAGCATCTCGCCGGCAAGGCGGCTCAGGCCCGCCCGCAGCTCGGCGTCGGCCGCGGCCCGGGTCGCGGCCACGGTGGACCGGATGCCGCCCGCGGTGTAGGGCCGGCCCGCCATCCGCGCCGCGAACTCGGCCGCCCGCTCCCCCGCGAACACCAGGTGAGCGTGCGAGTCCACGAAGCCGGGGAGCACGGCGCGGCCTGCCGCGTCGGTCACCGCGTCCGCCGCCGGGGCCCGGGCGGCCGGCCCGGTCCAGGCGACCCGGCCGTCCTCGATAACCAGGGCCGCGGCGCTCAGCGCGGCGAACCCGTCGGGAGCGTTGGTCACCAGCTCGGCGATCCGGGTGACGAGCAGGGAACGGCTCATCCGGGCGGCCGCTAGCCCAGCACCGCGCTGATCGCAGCGGCGAGCTCGCCGGGCACGTCCTCCAGCAGCAGGTGCCGCCCGCCCGAGACCACGTCGGCGCCGGAGGCCACCACGTGCCGGACGTCGGCCGCGGTGCCCGCGGCGAACACGGCGGCCAGCGGGTCGCTCCCGCCGCCGGCCAGCCGGGGCGAGTCCAGGGACAGCGTCACCAGGTCAGCGTACGCGCCGGGGACCAGCACGCCCGCGTCCGGCCAGCCCAGGCAGGCGTGCCCGGCCACGGTGGCCGCGCGGGCCAGGGCCTCGGAGGTGAAGTGCCCGCGCCGGCCGGTCACCAGGCGCTGCGCCAGCTCCAGCCAGCGGGCCTCCTCGAACAGGTCGATCACCCGGTTGCCGTCGCTTCCCAGGGACAGCGGCGACCCGGCGGCGGCCAGCGCGGGCGCCGGGCCTACCCCGTCGGCCAGGTCGGCCTCGGTGACCGGGCACAGGCACACCGCGGCGCGCGACCCGCCCAGCAGTTCCACGTCGGCGGGCGTCAGGTGGGTGGCGTGGACCAGCGTGGCCCGCGGGCCGAGCGCCCCGGCCTGGTCCAGCAGCTCGGCCGGGGTCCGGCCAAAGGCGGCCTGGCACTCGGCGTT
>DASWUW010000289.1:0-12590 GCA_036406335.1 Trebonia sp. | reverse complement strand
TTCCCAACGTAATGGCACTATGAGAGGACGGAATGGACGGCAGCGGCCGGATGAGGAGGCCTCTCATGGCAGCGATTTCCCCCGGCGGCGACCACGACGACAGCGCCCGCGGGCCGCTGCCGGCCCACCGGCTCGGCTCTGTCCGCTCAGCGGAGGCTGCCGCTGAGCTAGCGGCAGCCGGCGGGGCCCTGGTAACGGCCGTCATCGCCCAGCGCTGGAATGAAGCCAACCGTTCGTGGCTGCAGCGGCGGATCGGGGCGGCGCCGTTCCGGCAAGCCCGCGAGGAGACGACCGTAAGGGTGGGCGCCCTTCTCGGGGGTGTGCTGACCTACCTGCTCGCGACCGGGGCGACGGAGGGCCTGCACCGGCTCCGCGACCGGAACCAGCAGCGCGAAACGGCCCGGGGCGTCTGCCAGATTCTCGGAGCCGCGGCCACCGCGCCGGACGGTTCCGTGCCCGCTGAGGCCAGCTTTATCGTCGAAACCGCCCTGATGGGCATGGGCGTGAGCGCTAAAACCCGTAAGCGCCTGCTGGCGGAGCCGCGGCCGGCCCGGGTCAGCGACCTGGGCGCGTGCCCGCTTCCTGAGCCGCTGCTCTCGGCGGTCGCGGTCATCGCCTTCAACGCCATGGCCGAAGCGACCAGCCCCGATGAGGCCTTCCGGAAGACGCCGACTCTGCTGCGCCGTATGGGCCTGGCCCGGCCAGCGGCGGAAACGAAAGCCAGCGAAATCCGGGATGACTACAACACCACGTACCTGGTCCTCTCGGACCTGGCCGCGCAGTTGCGGCCGGAAACGCCCGAACGACCCCGCCAGTTCCGCCCGCCGCTCGCCGCGATGACCGCGGTCGGCGCCGCCGTCCACCGGCACAACCCGAACGAGGTAGATCGCCAGGTCACCCGTCAGGCAATGGTCAGGCTGCTCCGGTACGGTACCCGCGCCACGGTCAACGCGGGCAGGCCGGTGCATCCGGCCGTACTCGCCGCGGTTCGCCTGGTCGGCCAGTTCCTGGGCGAGGAACTGCCGGCCCGGCCGGCACCGAGCGCGATCCCTCCCGAAGCCGGGTAACCGCGGCCACCGCGGGCCTGACCGCACCGGTTAGGAGAACACCCGGACGTACTTGACCTGGACGGTGCCCGGGGTGCCTTCGCCGCCGGGGACGCACTCGTTGGCGCTGCCGATCAGGCAGCTGCCCTGGCTGAAGACGAGCCGCATCGGGTCGTCGTTCTGGCCGGTGGTCACGTTCTCGCGGATGGTCACGTAGAGGGAGCCGTCGTAGTAGACCTGCACGCCGCTGGCCGTCCAGGCGATGTCGATGACGTGCCAGCCGGGTCCGATGTTCCTGCTGGCCGGCCTGAGCGTGGTCTTGCAGTCGTAGGCCCACGGGTTGGTCGACACCTCGGTGTCGGCCCGGGACGAGCTGCAGGTGGCCTGGTGCCAGGTCACGTAGTTGACGCCGAAGTTGGGCTCGGCCGCGTCGAGCTCGCCTTGCCCGGGCCAGGAGTTGCCCAGCATCCAGTAGCCGGGCCAGTCCTTGTAGCTGCTGTAGTAGACATCGGCCTCGTACACGTAACCGGACCTGGTCGGCATGGCCTTCGGAGATGCGATCCAGGTGCAGTTGCCCGCCTTGCCGCTGGTGGTCAGCTGGGCGTAGCCGCTGGCGTTGAGCGAGACCGCCGCCGGGTTGGCCGGGCAGCCGCCGGGCGCGTCCTTCGAGGTCTTCCAGGCGGAAGACGTCAGCGTGCGCGGGGCGATCGCCAGCGCGAGCGGGTGGCCGCTCTTCAGCGCGCCCGCATACGGCACGACCTTGGGCGAGGCCGGGGCGGCGGCGGTACTGGCGTTGGCGGGGGCCTGATGCGCGAAAAGCACTGCTGCCAGGCCGGCGGCTCCTACGGCGAGCTTGGCGTAAGCGGACAGGCGTGGTCGCATAAGGCGATCCCTCCGAGGACTAGCGGACATGAGGTCGGGAGCCGACGGCTTGACTGCCCAGCCCAGGCTAATACCTCCATCGATACACGGAACGCGCAAGTGCGTCAGAACGACGAAACTGTGACTTTCCCGGCGTCGGGTGAGCACGATCAGGTCCGGCGGATCCGCCTGTACCGGAGGGAACATCAGGCGGCGCGCTCGTCCGGGGGCGGATGGGACCGCAGGATATGGCGGCCGTCGGGACTTCGGGCTTCGGTGCTGCCGTCGGGGTGGAGGATGAGCTGCCAGCCGCGGCGGTGGATGCAGATGTCGTGATGGAACTGGCAGACCAGGGCACAGTTACCGACGGACGTCTCTCCGCCGTCGGCCTGGTGGCGCAGATGGTGGACGTCGCAGTAGACGGCCGGGCGGCCGCATCTCGGCCAGGCGCAGTGGCGGTCGCGCAGCAGGACCGCGCGGCGTATCTGCGACGGGATGCTTTTCGAGTACCCGATGTCGAGCGGGAGACTCGGGGTGTTCCAGGGGTGGTCCAGCAGGCCCTGGCGCAGGACCGCGGCCACGCCGGACGGGCCGGAGACGAGGTCGACGGCCAGGCGGGCGATCGCGTAGCGCAGCGCTCGCCCGGCCTCGGGGGCCATGTGCTGGGACCGGGTACGCTGCTCGGCGGCCGGGGCGGCGGTGCGGGCGAGCGCGATCATCTGGTCGATGACGTCCGGGGCCAGCGTGCCAGTAACGACCGGGACGGTCTGGGCGTCGCAAGCGGCCGTAACCGCGTCCTGGCCGGTCAGGTAGCCGTCTTCGCCGAGACGGGCGCGGAGCCAGGCGTCCTCTAGCTCGGGCGCGCCGGGCAGCTGGCGCAGCTGGGAGAAGGGGATGTGCACGACCGCCTGGGTATCGGCGCCGGCGCGGTCCGGAACCAGCCGGGCCCGCAGCAGGAGCGTGCAGGCTAGCTGCAGGGCGTCGTGGAAGCGCTGGGGTTCCGTGCGGTCGTCTTCTGGACCCTGCTTCTTGCCCAGAGACTCCAGGACGGCGCGGACGGCGGTGGCGCACTCGGGGGTCAGGTCCCCGCGGATCACCGCGGCACCGCCGAACGTAACGCCCAGCTGAAGGAAGCGGTCGGCCGGGTCGGGGTCATCGGGGTCCGGCTGCTGCTGGCGCCATTTCTCGATGGCGGCCGCGGCGATGACCGCCAGGTCGTCGAGGGAGGCACCGGAGGTGGCGGCCTGCAACAGGATACGGTCGGTCTCGGTGCGCATCTCGGCAGGAAGCTTGCGGGTCCAGCCGGCGATGGTGAAGGCGAGAGAGTCGGTGATGTCGCCGGCCGCGAGCGCGTCGTCGAGGAGCGGGCGGTCGCCGAGCTGGCGCATCTGCCGGACCGCGGTCCGGGCGGCCTGCTTCGACATGCCCGCTCGGGCGGCCAGCCAGGCCGACGAGGAGCCGTAGCCGTCAGCGTCGTGCGCGTCGGCGGCGTCAAAGCGGCGCAAGAGGCCGGCATGGGCGGCGGTCAGCCTGGCCTGGACCTCGCCCAGGGCGATCAGCAGGTCACCGCAGACCCTTCCGTCCAGGACGGGCATGCTGGAATTGAGGTAGTCCAGGGCGGCGCTGGCCATTCGCAGGGCATCGGCGGCGCCGTCGAAGGAACCGCCGGCGACGTACGCGGTCTCCGCTGTGCCCACTGCGACTCACCTCCGGGAACGACAAATACGGCAGTCCTTACCTCTTGTCTCCGCATTGCGCACCCGGGAATTGGTCCCCCGGTGCGGTCGTGTGCCGGCAGAAGCCGCGGGCCTGCGGACGGCCGTCCGGACCCGGGGGGCATGGGGGGCGGGGTATCACACGGGACCGTTCGGGGGCTCCTGGATGGTGATTTCGAATTCGACCTGCACTTCGTCGCGGAGCTTGAGTGCACCGAAGAAACCGGAGTACGGCGTGAGGCCGAAGCTGGTCTGCCGGATGGCGGTGCTGCCTTGGTAGCGGCCCGGTTCGGGGTTGGTGACTGTGAGCCGGAACGGCTGGGAGACGCCGTTGAGCATGAGGGTGCCCTCGATCGCGCCGCCGCCGGCCGCGCTGGCGGACGGGACGACGCGGGTCGAGTCGAAGCGGGCGGGACCGCTGCCGCCGAGGATCTTGCCGGCCTGCTTCTCGATGTCCCGGCGGTCCTTGTCCGACAGGGGCTTGGCCCCGCCGCTGCCTGCGCGGACGGCCAGCGACCCCAGGTCGAGCTCGGCGGTCAGCGTCTCGGCAGCCCCGCCGCCTTCGGCCGGGAACGTGACCCGGGCCGACCACCGGGTGATCTCCAGGGTCAGGTCGTGGCCAACCCGGGCAGCCAGTCCTTCGCGCCCGGTCTTGACGAGGACCCGGCCGTTAGCCGGGCCGAGCTCATGGGTTCCGGTTCGATCAGCCACGGGACCACGCTACGCCTGGCCCGGAGACGGCCGGACTCAGGTGAACCGGCGGACAAAGTTCAGCGCCGTGTCCGCGACCTCCTGCCATCCGTCGTCGATGGTCAGCGCGTGGCCGCGGCCGGGGATCTCGGCGAACTCGGTCACGCCCGGGTTCTTCAGCTGCCGCTCGTAGGCGGCGTGAGACAGCACGTGCGGGACGGTGTGGTCCTTTTCCCCCGAGATGACCAGCAGCGGGCCGCGGTCGGGGTTGCGGGTGTCGACCTTGTCCTCGGTCTTCGGGTTGAAGTTGGCCGCGGCGGCCTGCCACAGCGGGGCGCCGGGGGCCGGGACGGCATAGGTGTCGAACAGGCGGTGAGCCTGGTCTTCGTCGACGGCGTTGGCGAAGGAGTAGCGGAACTGCTCGTAGGTCAGCGGGACGGCGCGGTGCCGGCTGGCCGGGTTGCCCAGCACCGGGCTGCCCGCGCGCAGTGACGAGAGCGGGAGCTGGGGGATGCCGCGGAACGGGGCCGGGTCGACCGCGACCGTCGCCGCCGCCAGGCCGCGGCCGGCGATGATCTGCGCCTCCAGGCCGCCGAAGGAGTGGCCGATCACGACCGGCTTGCGGGTGAGCCGGGCAATGACGGCGGCGTAGTGGTCGGCCACCTGGCCGATCGTCTTGCCGGCGAAGACGTCGGGGTCGGCGGCCGCCTCCGCAACCGTGTCCGGGTCATCCGGCCAGCCCGGGCTCACCGGGGCGTAGCCGGCCGTGGCGAACAGCTCTCCCCAGCGGTCCCAGCTGCTGGCCAGCAGCCACAGGCCGTGGATAAACACCACCGGCGTGTGTCCGTTCGTGTTGGCATGCTCGATCTGCTCGTCCAGGGAACCCGTCGCAGTAGTCACGTCCGCCATTCTGCGGTACGACGCCGCTCTCGCCCAGAGCTCATCGGCGCATTTGGGGGAACCGATAAAAGTTCACCCGCCAGAAGCGGTCAGCTCAGCGGGATTTGGCCGAACCGGTCGCGGATGCGGCGCGGGTCGCGCAGCCGGGGCTCGGTGGTGCCGCTGACCGCGCTGCCTGTGTTGTCCATCGGCTGTCAGATACGGCGCGGGACTCGCGCCGGGCGGTGACGGGACGGCTGGACAGCTGTGTCCGGCGGGCGACTTTTATATCTTGTCAGCGGATGAGGGCGGGCCTACGCTGAGGAAATCCGGCGCCGTCCGGCGGGGCCGAGCCCAGCGGGGGCGATATGACCGGCCAGGCTGCCGGGCGGCGGCGTTTCGCGCGGCCGACCCGGCGGCCTGGCTAACCAGCCGCGGCTAGCGGCTTCCGGCCGAGAGCGTCCTCCATGCTGGTGAAGTGGGGCAGGACGCAATCCAGGCCAGTCTGGGCGAGCAGCCGGGACACGGCCCCGTCTGCGGGCACGAGCAGGCGGGACTCGCCCCCGTGGGCCAGCGCGCGCTTGTGGGCCCGGATCAAGGCGCTCAGCCCGGCGCAGTCGCAGAACCGGCTGCCGGTCAGGTCGATCACCAGGGTCTCGTGTCCGGATGCGAACGCGGCCAGCACGGCTATGCACAGCTGCTCCGCGGTGCTCAAGTCGAGTTCGGCGGGTGCGGTCACGACCGCCGGATGGCCGGGCCAGGCGGCCCGGCAGCCGCTGTGGGCGGGAACCGGGCGCAGACCCGGGCCGCGCGCCGGGCGCGCCTGATGCAGCGCGCGCTGCCGGGTCATTGTCATCACCCAGTCTTGTACGCCGCCCGCGGCCCGGTCGTAATGCGGCGCCGTACGCCATATCTGGTTCAGGACGTCCGCGGTTACCTCCTCAGAGCTGACGGCGTCGCCGGTAACCGTGAGCGCGAGACCGTACACCACGCCCGCGACCTGGTCATAGACCTCGGCGAAGGCCGCTTTGTCCCCGTGGGCCACCCGGCTCAGCAGGTCATCCAGCTGCTGCGGGTCCAGCTCAGCCGGCCCGGCCCGGCCGTCCGGGCGCACGTCGGCTCGATCCGTTTCCATCCCGTCCCCCTTGGTGATCCAGGCCGCTGGACCGCGTGACGAGCCCCCTCGTCCCGCGATCAGCCTGGCGCTTCTAAAGCTTGCAGCACCCGGGTTCACTCGCGCTATCGCCGGTGCGAAGCTACGGGGCCGGATTACGAACGGAAAACGAAGTCACCGGGTTCTTCCCGGCTCTTAGCGCGCCGCCCGCAGGCCGCGCAGCGCCCCGGTACCCGCGGCGGCCGCAAGCCCGCCTACGACCGCGAGGTAGCCGCAGAGCACGATGCCGCTGTGATAGCCGGCGAACGCGGGTGCCCACCGGCACAGGCCGGCGACAGCGACGATGCTGGCGCCGCCGGCCACCACGATGGCCGCGGTCGCTACGCTTCCGGCCCGGACGGCCCAGCGGACGGCCGGCCCCCTTGGCTTCAGCCGGCCTAGCGCCAGGACCGGACCGGCGCAGGTCACCGCGGCGGCGCCGAAGCCGGCCAGGGTGACCGTCA
Organism: Trebonia sp.; assembly: GCA_036406335.1. GTDB lineage: Bacteria > Actinomycetota > Actinomycetes > Streptosporangiales > Streptosporangiaceae > Trebonia. The sequence goes on along the minus strand of DASWUW010000289.1, from coordinate 5,782 downwards.
GGAACAGCCCCGGGCTGATACCGTGCGGCCCGCCGAACAGCCGGGTCGCGGCGACCAGCAGCGCGAGGTACGCCGGCGGCACGACCAGCGGCGCCAGCAGGTACGCCGTCTGCCTGGGGCGGTGCTCGCGCCGGGCCCGCCGCAGCATCACCAGCCACAGCGGCAGCGCGCCGGCGGCGCCGGCCAGGGCGGCGACGGCCATCGCCGCGTCGAAGACCAGGTACGAGGCGGGCACGACCCCGCCGCGGCCGGCGCCGAAGCCCTGGAACTGGGTGAGCTGAGCGAAGACCAGACCGACGCCGGCCAGCATCCCCCCGGCGGTCAGGATCATGCCCAGCGACGAGCGCAGCTGGCCGTCGCGGTCACGCAGGTGCCCGGGCGGCCAGAGCCAGACTGGCAGCGCTCGCCAGGCCAGGCTTAGCGCGGCGGCCGCGCGGCCGTCGGAGTCGTCCAGGTGAGCACTGACCTCGGCGCCGTACCGCTCGCGCCAGGCCGGCGGGTAAAGCCTCAGGACGAGGCGCGCGAGCAGCCGTTCGCTCGGGCGGCGGGTCGTCGGCAGGTTCATCCGGCTCACGCTCCGGCCGGGCCGGGCGCGGTGCGCAGGCGGGCCAGCGCCAGCGAGGCGACCTGCCTCATCCGGCTGGACTGCTGGGCCAGGACTTCCGCGCCCCGCATCGTGATGCGGTAAGGACGGCGCCGGTCCACCATCTCCAGCGGCTCGACCAGTCCTTGCGCTTCAAGCCGGGAGATGACCGCGTACAGGGTCCCGGCGCTGAGCCGCACGCCCATCGTCGCGGCGACATCCTGAGTGATCGCGTAGCCGTGCTTCGGCTCGTCGGCCAGGCTGGCCAGCACTAGCAGCGGCGGGTCAGCCCACCGGTCGAATCGGTTCACCATGCTGCGCTCCTGGGGCCGGCCGCGGTCCACCCCGCAGCTCCTCGTCATGCCGTACGATATACCGTGGCCCGCTATACCGCAAGACGGTATAACGGGCCCGCCGCTGGAGCTCCCCGGTTAAGGCAAGCGGTAGCCGACCGGTTAAGGCAAGCGGCAGCTGACGCGGCCTGGCGCCTTCACCGCGACTCTGGGCCTCATTTCCCTTTTCCGTTGCCTTTCCCGTTACCCTTTCCGGGCTTGGGCGGCTTGGGCGGCTTGGGTTTGGGCTTGGGGCCGCCCGGGCCGGGCGGGTTGCCCAGGCCGGGCGGGCCGGCAGCCGGTTTAGGGGGCGCCTGCGACGTCGGCGACGTCCGCGCGGCCAGGTGCGTCCCGGCAGCAGTCTTGGGGGTGGGGCCGGCCGCCGGGTGGCGCGGGCTCGTGGTCGAGGGGGGCGCGGTGGCTGCCGTGCCGCTCGGCCGGGCGGCGGCTGGCGGCGCGGCGGCGGCCGAGGCCGAGGGCCGAGGCGGGCTGGGGTGGCCGAGCGCCCCCGCCGTAAGCACGCCGCTTGTCACCAGCACGGCGGCCCCGACGAAGGCAGCGGCGGCCGTCTTCCGCCGTCGCCCGCGACCGACGGCGATCGCGGGGGAGACAGGGACGACGACCAGGCGAAGCAGCCGCTCGGCCTCGGCCGCGTCAAGGCGCTCGTCCGGGTCTTTGCGAAGCAGCCCGCTGATCACCGGTCCGAGCAGCGGTCCAGCGTGGGGAGCCGGCTCCGGGTCGTACGCGATGACCGCGGCGAGGCTGGCCAGCGCGCCTGCTTCCCGTTCGAAGGGGCCGCTGCCCTCAACCGCCGCGTAAAGGGACGCCCCCAGCCCCCACAGGTCAGCGGGCGGCCCGGACAGTCCTCCGCGGGCCCGTTCGGGGGCGATGTAGGCGGGCGACCCGATCAGCATGCTGGCGGTGGTGGCGCCCGACGAGGTCTCGGCCGCCTGGGCAATCCCGAAGTCGATCAGTACCGCCCGCTCGGGGGTCACCAGGATGTTGGCCGGCTTGACGTCCCGGTGCACGACGCCGAGCGCGTGCGCCGCGCGCAGGGCGGCGAGAATCTCGAGTCCCAGCCGGGCCGCCCGGACCGGGCTGAGCGGCCCCTGCTGGTCGACCACGTCGCGCAGCGAGTTCGGGGGCAGCAGCTCCATGACGATCCACGGCCGTCCGTCTTCTTCCAAGGTGTCGAAGACCCGGATGACGTTGCGGTGGGTAAGACGAGCCGCGGCTTTGGCCTCCCTGACCGCGCGGCGGCAGGCGGCTTCCTGCTCCCGGGCCGAAAAGGAGGCCGGCCAGATCAGCTCCTTGACCGCTACCTCACGGCCGAGAAGCTCGTCCTGGGCCTGCCACACGACGCCCATGCCCCCGCGGCCGATGACCGGGCCAAGCCGGTATCTCCCCGCGAGCAGGCGTCCTGGTCCCTCTAGCTCCACCTGCCTCGGTTACCCGCGCGCCACGGGGGTAACCGCCCGCCTCCGGGAAAGAATTTTCGCAAGCGAATGACGGTAGCCCCCGGGGAATGACTGGCCGTCCGGGCCGGGAGCACTTGCTTGGCCCCCGGCCGGCTGGGCCACCGCGCCGTCGGTCGAGCTGGTCATCGTCGGTTCCACCGCGACCGCCGCCACGTTCGCAGGCCCGGCCGGCACTGGTGGGAGCACTGAGGACCGGCCTCCCCCGCGCCCCGGGAGGAGGCCGCGGACGGGTCGCCCGGGCCTGCGCCGGTGTGTGATACTCCGACGGTGACGGGAGCACTGGACTGGCCGAAGATCGAGTCGCTGCTGCCCGGACTGTCCCGTCGCAACGGCGAGATCGAATGGCTGGGCGAGCTGCCGCCCGACGTGGTGGCGGCCCTGCGGTCAGCCGGAGTCTGGCGCACCTGGCTGCCGCGGGAGCTGGGCGGGTTCGAGACCGTCCCGAGCGAGGTCGTCGACCTGGTGGTGCGCCTGTCGGAGGCCGACGCGGCCACGGGCTGGTGCGCGATGATCGGCATCGGGACCGCCACCGCGGCGGCCGTCCTGCCCCGCGAGGGGGCGGAAGAGATGTGGTCCACCGGCGACGAGGTGTGCGGCGGCGCCCTCGCCCCGACCGGGACCGGAAGCTGGCAGCCCGACGGCACCCTGCTCGTCGAGGGACGCTGGGGATTCGGCAGCGGCATCCGCCACTGCGACTGGGTGTTCGGCGGGGTCCGCAGCGACAGCGGCCCGGTCCCGGAGCTGGCCGCGTTCCCGGCCGGCGCGGTGGAGGTGCTCGACACCTGGCACGTGCTCGGCCTGAGCGGCACCGGAAGCGACGACTACGCGGTGCACGGGGTGCCGGTGCCCCGGCGCCGGACCCGGAGCATGGCAGCGCTGCAGGCCTGGGCGGCCGGCCCTATGTGGCGGGTGCCGATCACCACGCTGCTGCTGGCCCTCACCGGCGCGGTGCCGATCGGGATCGCCCGCCGGGCCCTGGACGAGCTGGTCCGCCTGGCCGGGCACAAGGTGGCCTACCGGGGCCGGGCGCCGCTGCGCGAACGTGAGACGGTCCAGCTGGTCGTCGGCGAGGGCTACGCGCAAGTCGAGGCCGCCCAGGCGTCCCTGGCCGCCGCCCTGGACACCCTGGTGGCGGAGGCGGCCGCGACCGGGTCGGCCGCCTCCCGGACCCGGATCAGCGCCCGGCTCGCCGCGGCCAGCAGCGCGCAGCGCTGCGCCGACGTGGTCACCGCGTGCTACCGGGCCGCGGGCACGACCGCCTTGTCGGCGGAGCACCCGCTGTCGCGCGCGCTGCGGGATGCCAACGCCGTCACCCAGCACTACGCCGTCAGTTCCGCCTCGCTGGCTCAGCTCGGCGGCGGCCTGCTCGGCATCGAGGTGCGCGAGCCGTACTGAGCGGAGACTAAATCGCCGGGGTCTACGGGGATACCGGACGCAATCGAGCCTGCGGAATAAATATGTTGCGGTCTTTCGCTGGCGCATTTACTCTTAGAGATATGAACACGGCGCGAGAGCAAAAGGAGGCGAACACGGTGGAAGCAAGCAAGCTTCAGCGGGAAACCCGGCTGCAGTCGGTGACTTGGCGAGGGATCAAACGATCCGGTCGTAATTACCTGTGGTCGCAGCCGAGTTGCGCCATCATGCCCACCGGCCTAGGCACATCTGGTGCCTTCGGCAGCGGGCAGGTTCCTGTGTAACGCCTTCCAGGCGATGGACAGGAGCCGCTCTCAGGGAAACCTGACGGGCGGTTTTTCTTTACCCTTTTCCCCTCTTAGGGACGTAGTTCAACGGTAGAACAACGGTCTCCAAAGCCGAATGTGCGGGTTCGATTCCTGCCGTCCTTGCGCGCCTCATAGCAGGCTTGACAATTGAGAACTCCATAGCGTGAGCACCATACCGGCAGGCATCCTGGCCTGCCGCGATGCCGCCGCGCCCGCCCCTTATGGCAGGGGAATCAGGGTGCGGCGGCCCCGGGGATGACAGGTAAGGCACCGGGCGCGTTTTGCAAACGTTGCCGAGCCGGTTCGATTCCGGCCTTCTCCACCGTCGGGATGTAGCGTAAGGGTGAGCGTACCTCGTTTGGGGCGAGGCGGACGGGGTTCGAGTCCCTGCTTCCCGACCACGGGTGCTTGGTGAAACCGGAATCACGAGCGCGTGAAATCCGCTAGTTCCCTGTTCGGTTCAGGGGGTACCCACCGTGCCGTACTGGTCCAATGGTCAGGACACCAGGCCTCCACCCTGTTGGTCGGGGTTCAATTCCCCGGTACGGCTCTTAAGCGCTGCAAGCATGACAGGTGATGCACCGGATTCTTACTCCGGGGAACGGAGTTCGAGCCTCTGGCGGCGCACGCGGGAGTGAGGCAACCGGCAGACCTCGCGAGCTCAAAACTCGTGGACTGCGCGTTCGAATCGCGCCTTCCGCACTCAATGCCCCTTCGTTCAACCGGCAGGACGGCGGCCTCTGAAGTCGCTAATCGTGGTTCGAATCCATGAGGGGCAGCCTGGCCGATGCGCGCGGCTCGCGGCTCCGCCTTCGTACGGCGGACGGCCCGGTTCGACCCCGGGTATCGGCTCATGTCCTCGTAGCCCAATGGCAGGAGGCACGGCCCTGAGGTGGCCGGCAGTGCGCGTTCGAGTCGCGCCGAGGACACTCGCACGGCCCTATCTCATGCCTGCTTAGTGACAACGGTGAGCATGCCTCCCTGGTACGGAGGCGGTCGGGGTTCGACTCCCCGGGCAGGCTCCAGGCGAGACGCGGCGCAACTGACCGCGCCCGGTGTCCCCGTAGTCGGGGCGGCGGATTGAAAATCCGCCGATCCCTCTGGCCCGCAATTGCGGGCCCATGCGCTGGTGGCGTAACTGGCAGCCGCGCCGGTCTCAGGAACCGGTGCCTTCGGGCGTGCGGGTTCGACTCCCGCCCGGCGCACACAGGGAAGGTGAATCGGCCAGGGGCCGAGCTCCGTTGCTAGCGGATGCGCGGGTCATTCCCGTACCGTTCGAATCGGTCACCTTCTGCTCTTAGAGGATGAACCAGCCAGGCGGCTGGCCCCGGCCGGAAACCGGGTGGCGGCTAGCTGCCGTGGGATTCGATTTCTCCGTCCTCTGCTATCTGCGGTTTTTTCACACCAGCCGGAGAACGGTGTGGAACGAGAACCCGTCAAGTGGCGGGCACCGTCTCGAAAACGGCTGGCGGCATTCGCCGTGGGGGGCGGAACCTCCTCGTTCCTCAATGGAAGGTGTGCCGCCGGCGCGGCAGCGGGCGTTGAACACCCGTGGCGGTCCTCGCGGGCCGCGGGTTCGACACCCTCACCTTCCGCTGGCCGCGACCCAGCCGGTCGACGGGGCCGCTCTGATAAGGCGGTATAGCTCGGTTCGACTCCGAGGCGGCC
>DASWUW010000288.1:0-6171 GCA_036406335.1 Trebonia sp. | reverse complement strand
CCAGCACGCCGGCCGCGTCGCGGACGGTCCGGGCGACCGAACCGTCGATCGTGCTGCCGGCCCAGGCCTCCCCGGTGACCGGCCCCTGGCTGACCCGCCCGCGGGTTGGCTTGAGCCCGACCAGCCCGCACTCGCTCGCCGGGATACGGATGGAGCCGCCGCCGTCGTTGGCGTGCGCCACCGCGACCATGCCCGACGCCACCGCGGCGGCCGAGCCGCCGGAGGAACCGCCGGTCGAGCGGGCGGGATCCCACGGGTTACGGGCGGGCGGGAAACTCTTCGGCTCGGTGGTCACCGTGGTGCCGAGCTCCGGCACGTTGGTCCGGCCCAATGCGACGAAGCCGGCCGCGCGGAACTGCTCCGCCAGGTAGGACGTCACCGGGAACGGCAGATCGCGCAGCGGCCCGAGGCCGAACGCGGTCGGCTCGCCCGCGACCGTGCAGCCCAGGTCCTTGAACAGGACGGGGACACCGCGGAAGGGGCCGTCGGGCAGGTCGCCGTCCGCCTCCTGGCGCGCGGCGTCGAACCGGGTGCGGATCACCGCATCCAGCTTCGGGTTGACCGACTCGATGCGGGCGATAGCCGCTTCGGTCAGTTCCCGCGGGCTTACCTCGCCGCGCCGGACAAGTTCTGCTTGAGCGGTGGCATCCAGCCAGGTTGTCTCGTCCATACAGCCGACGCTACCTGCGCGCCCGCCCGTGCGGTAGGGCCGTTATCCCGGGCTCAGACGGCCGGCCAGTCCGTCGAACGCGGCTCCCAGCGCGTACGGACTGCTCATCGCTCTGCCCGCCGCCGAACGGGCGGAGCTGGCCACGGTCACGACGCAGGCGGCTGACTCCCAGGGGGCTGTCGACATCAGCGTTGCGGGCAAGACCTGGGGACTCCCCCTGACCGCAGCGCCGATCACGCGCGGCCAGTTCGCAATCATGCTGCCCACCCAGAACGACGTGTCTCAGCTTCGGCGCCTGCTGGTCTCACCCGGCTGAGGTGGCGGGGCGGCCCCGGGTCACCGAGTCAGTGAGGACGAGGACGGTGGCAGGCCCGCGGGCGCCTCCTTCGGTGCGGCGGGCAACTACGGCCGCAGCCTTGCCAGGGATCAACCGCCCGCCGCAGACTGGTAACTTCGTCGGCGCTTAGAGTCGTGCTACCCGGCTGGCTGGCGCAGACCTGGCGGCGCGAAGGAGCGGTAATGACGATGAGTCCAGGCACCGAGACGCCCCAGTGGACCCTAGTAGACGAGGGCTGGGGCCGGGCCGCGGTGGACTTCGCCACCCTCAGCGAACCGGGCAACTGCCGTGAGTACGTCACCGTCCACCACCGCCTCGGCGTCGACGCCGGCGACCGCCTGCTCGACGTGGCCTGCGGTTCCGGCCTGGCCCTGGAACTGGCCGGCCTGCGCGGCGCGACTTGCTCGGGCATCGACGCCTCGGCCCGGCTCGTCGCGGTCGCCCGGGACCGAAGCCCCGGAGCTGACATCAGGGTCGGTGACATGAACGCTCTCCCGTGGGAGCCGGAGTCGTTCGATGTCGTCACCAGCTTCCGCGGGATCTGGGGCACCACCCCCGGCGCGGTCGCCGAAATCTACCGGGTGCTCCGCCCCGGCGGCCGCGTCGCGCTCACGGTGTGGGGCCACCTCAAGGTCTCGCCCGGAGCCTGGGTGCTGGCGCCGCTCCGGCTGGCCGCCACGGAGAAGGTCGGCAACCAGGCGGCCATGGTGTCGCTCGGCCGGCCCGGCGCGGGGGAACAGCTCCTTGATGCCCACGGGTTCACCGCGATCGAGCGGCCCGAGGTCCCGTTCGCCTGGGAGTTCGCCGACCCCGAGCTGTACGCGCGGGCGCTGACCGCCAGCGGGCCGGCCTACGAGGCGATCCAGAACGTCGGCGAGGCCGAATTCCACCGCGCCGCCGTCGAGCAGGCCCGGGCGCAGCAGCGGGACGGCCTGCCGATCCGGGCCGAGCTCAACGTGGTGGGCTACCTGGCCCGCAAACCCGAAGGAGCCTGATGACCGGCAGCTTCCTCTCCGAGCCACCGGAGTCAGCGGAAACGCGGGCGCTGTACGACGAGGACCTCACCGACACCGGCTACGTGTGGAACGTGTCCCGGCTGTGGGCGCACCAGCCCGACACCCTGGCAAGCCTGTTCGGGCTGATGTCCCAGGCGTTCAAGCGGAGCGGGCTGTCCTTCCGGCAGCGGGGGATCCTGGTGACCGCGGCCGCCTCGACGCTCGGCGACTCCTACTGCTCGCTGGCCTGGGGCGGGAAGCTGGGCGGCGCGACGGACGCCGCCCTGGCGGCGGGAGTACTGACCGGCGGTGACGCCGGGCTGACGGACCAGGAGAAGGTACTGGCCGACTGGGCCCGGAAGGTCGCCCGGGATCCCAACGCGACCACGCCCGCCGACGTCGAGGCCCTGCGCGCCTGCGGGCTCGGGGACAGCGCGATCTTCGCCGTCACCGCCTTCGTCGCTTTCCGCCTGGCGTTCTCCACGATTAACGACGCGCTGGGCGCCCAGCCCGACGCCGAGCTCGCCGCGTCTCTGCCGGCCGAGGTCCGCGAAGCCGTCACCTACGGCCGGCCGGCCGCCCGGTCGCCGGCCGGCTGACCGGCTGGGGTTCGGTTGACCGGCCGGGCGCGGGGTAGCTCCCCGTCCGCCGGTTACCGGCGGAAAGGAACGTGCGGCATGCGGTACGTGGACATCGACACGGCTCCGAGGATTTCCAAGATCGGCCTGGGCACCTGGCAGTTCGGGGCGCGGGAATGGGGTTACGGGCAGGACTACGACGGGCAGCAGGCCAGCGCCATCGTCCGCCGCGCGGTCGAGCTCGGCGTGACGCTGTTCGACACCGCCGAGGTCTACGGCTTCGGGCGCAGCGAGCGGATCCTGGGAGAGGCGCTGGGTGACCAGCGGGAGTCGGTCTTCCTGGCGACCAAGCTGCTGCCCCTGCTGCCCCTGGCCCCGGTGGTGGAGCAGCGCGCGGTGGCCAGCGCCAGCCGGCTGGGCGCGCACCGGATCGACCTGTACCAGGTGCATACGCCGAATCCGCTGTTCTCCGACACCACGATCATGCGGGGCATGAGCACGCTGCAGCGCGTCGGACTGGTCGGGGAGGTCGGTGTCAGCAATTACCCGCTGGCCCGCTGGCAGGCGGCCGAGCGGGCGCTGGGCCGCCGGGTGCTGAGCAACCAGGTCCGCTACAGCCTGGCCGACCGCGCGCCGGAGCAAGACCTGCTGCCGTTTGCCGCGGAGGCCGGCCGGGTTGTCATCGCCTACAGCCCGCTGGCCCAGGGCCTGCTGTCCGGCCGCTACGACCGGGACAACCGTCCCGCTAACCGGGTCCGGGCCGGCAACCCGCTGTTCCTGCCGGAGAACCTCGACCGGGCCAGCCCGCTCATCGGGGTGCTGCGCGAGGTGGCGGACGCCCACCAGGCCGCCCCGGCGCAGATCGCGCTGGCCTGGGTGATCAGGCACCCGGCGGTCACCGCGATCCCCGGCGCGTCCAGCGTCGAGCAGCTCGAGAGCAACGTCGCCGCGGCCGAGATCGACCTGACCGACGGCGAGTACGCCGCGCTGAGCGCCGCCTCCGACCAGTTCCGTCCGGTCACCGGACGGGCCGCGGTGCCGGCCCTGGTCCGGGCCCGCCTGCACCGGTGAAGCACCCCGGCGTCCGGGAGAGGATCCTGCGGTGCCGCGGTTAGGCCGTTTCGGTGATGGAGAAGGCGTTGCCCTCCGGGTCACGGAAGGCGAACATGGCGGGCACCCCGGGCCAGCGCAGGATCTCGCCGACGTCGACGCCGGCGGCGAGGAGGGCGGCGTGGGCCGTTTCCGCGTTATCGGTGGTGAACCGGATGCCGATGGCTCCCCGGGTGACGCCCGGTACCGCGGGTTCAAGGGTGACGACGGTTTCGTCGCCGCCGGGCGCGAGCTCGATCCACCGGCCGCCGTTGGGGGTCGGGTGATCGCGCAGGACGGTGAAGCCAAGCGTGCGGCTGTAGAAGCGCAGGGCGGCGTCCTGGTCATCGACCGGGATGCTGACCGTGCGGATGCCGGTGATGCGGCTCGGGGTGGCAGTGGTCATGGGGTGCTCCTCGTGTTTCTGTAGGCGAGCGAGCCGGGGGTGGTGAGTTCCTGGCCGGTCTCGATCCAGGTCTTCAGGCCGGAAAGGATCATCGGCCACCCGCCGTACAGGTGCGGGTCGGCGTTCTCGTGCAGCTGGTCGTGGGTGACGGTGAGCCGGCAGGAGTCCCCGACGGGCTCGATTTCCCAGGTCACGCGGCTGGTGCCCTCGGCCGCGAGGTCGTCGTCCCAGACCGCCCGGTACGACTGCACCAGCCGGCGGGGCGGGTCGGCCTCGAGGTTCTCGCCCTCGATCAGCGGCCCCGGCGCGCCCGGGTGGGTCACCCGGTAAGCGGATCCTGGCGTCCAGCCGGACTCGACCCGCGCGCCGAACTGGTAGCGCGCCCGGAGGTCGGGGTCGGTGATCGTCCGCCAGAGTTGTTCCGGGGTGGTGCGGATATAGATCTCGAATACCTTCTCCACGGTGGCCTCCATCTCGCGCTTGAGGTCGGCGAGGCCCGCGGCCCAGCCTTCGGTGTACTTGTTCACCCACCGGTCGTGAACAAGCCGGATGGGGACCGGGTTGAGGTAGTGCAGCTTCTCCCGGCCGCTGCGGCGGCTGACCACCAGGCCGGCCGCTTCCAGCAGGCGCAGGTGCTTGGCTACTGCTACCCGGGTCATGTCAAACCGGCTCGTCAGCGCGCTGAGCGTCTGGCCGTCGCGGCGGAAGAGCTCGTCCAGCAGCTCCCGTCGCGTCTGGTCGGACAGCGCCTTGAATACCAGTTCCACCAGCCCACAATAGGAAACCATTTGGTTTCATGTCAAGCCTGGATCATCAAGCCGGGCGAGGGTGCCGCCCGGGAAGCGGCTTGGCCGGGCGGCTCAGAACCGCCGCAGCCGGACCCGGGTCACCCGGTGGTCGGCTCCCTTGTGCAGGACGAGGGCGGCCCGGGCCCGGGTCGGCTGGATGTTCTCGGCCAGGTTGACTCCGTTGATGGTTTCCCAGACCTGGGTGCCGAACGCGTCGACCTCCGCCAGGGGGACCTGGGTGAGCCGGCGGAAGGGGGACTGCGGGTTGGTGAACGCGGTCTCCCGCAGCGCGTGCAGCCGGCTGAGGAACCACTGCCGGATGTGGTCGGTCCGCGCGTCCACGTAAACGGAGAAGTCGAAGAAGTCGGCCAGCGCGAGCGCGCCGGCCGGGGCGGGCTGCAGCACGTTGATCCCCTCCAGGATCAGCACGTCGGGCCGCCGCACCCGCTGCTGCTCCCCGGGAAGGATGTCGTAGGCCAGGTGCGAGTACACCGGCGTGGCGATCTCCGCCGCGCCCGCCTTGACCTGCTGGACGAAGCGCAGCAGAGCCCGGCGGTCGTACGACTCGGGAAAGCCTTTGCGGCCGTCCAGGCCGCGCTGCTCCAGCACCGCGTTGGGATACAGGAAGCTGTCGGTGGTCACCAGCTCGGTGTGCGGGCGCTGCGGCCACTGCCGGATCAGCGTCTGCAGCACCCGGGCGGTGGTGGACTTGCCCACCGCGACGCTGCCCGCGATCGCGATAATGAACGGAGCGGGCCGCATCTGCTGGCCCAGGAATGCCCCCACCGTGGTGCGCAGCTCGGCGCTGGCCTCGAAGTACAGCCGCAGCAGCCGGCTCAGCGGCAGGTAGATGTCCTCGACCTCGTCCAGCTGGATCGGGTCAGCCAGCCCGCGCACCGTGTCCAGTCCCGCCGCGGTCAGCGACAGGGGAGTGCTGGCACGCAGCCCGCGCCACGCGTCGCGGTCCAGATCCAGGTACGGGCTGTCCCCGTTTCGACCAGTCACGCGGCCAACATACGGCGGGCCAGCCCCGGCCGTTCTCTCGACTATGGCCGCCGCGAGCCGGCCAATGCATCTCGACCGTAAATTACTAACATTTATGTTAGTAACTTGAATGTTAGTAACATTGGGATTAGTTTGCTGACGTGACTAGTCCGCGGCACTTCATCGGGCGTGAACGCGACCTGATCCGGATCCGGCGGCATCTGGACGCCGTGACCAGCGACGGCCAGGGCCGGCTGCTCAGTATCCGGGGCCGGCGGCCGGCGGGCAAGTCGCGGCTGGTGACCGAGCTCGCCGACCGGACGG
>DASWUW010000287.1:0-1512 GCA_036406335.1 Trebonia sp. | reverse complement strand
AACGCGGGCGGCCCGCCGCCCGGCCGGATCCTGGACGTCACCGACGACGCCTGGCGGGCCGGCGGCGAGCTGCTCCTGTTCGGGCCGCTGCGGCTGGCCCGCCGGGCGCTGCCCGGCATGGCCGGGCGCGGGTTCGGCCGGCTGGTGTTCGTCACCTCCACCGCGGTGCGCCAGCCGCAGCCGGACCTGGCCGTCTCGGTAGTGCTGCGCGCGGCGGTCACCGCCGCCGCCAAGCTGCTCTCGCAGGAGTACGCCAGCCGGGGGGTCACGGTGAACTGCGTCGCGCCCGGTGCCACCGACACCCAGCGGCGCCGGGACATTCTGGCCAGCCGGGCCGCCCGGACCGGCCAGAGCGCCGCCGAACTGGACGCCCGCGACACCGGCCAGGTCCCGGCCGGACGGCCGGGCACGCCGGACGAGATCGCCGCAGCGGTCGCGTTCCTGGCCTCGGACGACGCCGGCTATGTCAACGGGACCGTGCTCACGGTCGACGGAGGAAGGACGGAAACGTTCTGATGGCCCTTTCTGGCTCCGGCTTCAACCTGGCCGATTTCCTCGGCGCGATCAGCCCCGTGGTCCGCCCGGGCGCCGCCCGGCCGGTCGTGGTGCACGCCGCCGAGCTGGAGACGCTGCCCGCCGGGCAGGTCCACAACCCCAGCACGCTGGCGATCGCCGGGCGGCTGCCCACCGCCACCTTCGAGCTGTTCCGCCAGACCATCCCGCCGGGGCTGAGCTCGGACATGCAGCGGCACTACCACGAGACCGTCCACTTCGTCATCTCCGGCCGCGGGCACAGCGAGGTCGAGGACGACAAGGAGGCCTGGGCGGCCGGGGACTTCATCTACACGCCCCCGTGGACCTGGCACCGGCACTACAACGACTCGTCCGCCGAACCGGCCGAGTTCCTCACCATCGAGAACTCCCGGCTGCTGCAGGCCCTCGGCATCGTCCGGCGGCAGAGCGCGGGCCTGTGCACCGTCGCCGAGGCGCGGGCTCAATTTCCGGAGGATCAGTCATGAGTGACCTGCCCGAGCACATCAGCATCTGGGGCGAGCTGGCCGACACCGACCACGAGCTGCGCCACGTCGACGTGCACGGCGTGCGCACCCGGGTGCTGCGGGCCGGCTCCGGTCCCGACCTGGTGCTGCTGCACGGCACCGGCGGCCACCTGGAGGCCTACGCCCGCGATATCCAGGGGCTGGCCGCGGACTTCCGGGTGACCGCCTACGACATGGTCGGCCACGGCTGGTCGGACCTGCCCGACCGCCCGTACACCACCGACGTGCTGTCGGACCACCTCACCGGCCTGATGGACGCGCTGGGCATCTCGTCCGCGCACCTGTCGGGGGAGTCGCTCGGCGGCTGGGTCGCCGCCTGGACCGCCGCCCACCGCCCGGACCGGGTCGAACGGCTGGTGCTCAACACCCCCGGCAACATCGCCAACAAACCCGAGGTGATGAAGCGGCTGATAGAGAGCACCACGGCCGCGGTCCGCGACCCGAGTGACGCGAC
>DASWUW010000286.1:0-2372 GCA_036406335.1 Trebonia sp. | reverse complement strand
CCACGGCAGCATCCCCGGCCTGGTCATCGGGATGCTGGGCTGCATTTACGGAGGCCTGGGGATCGTCCAGGCCACCCAGTCCATGCTGAACAAGGTGTGGTGCGTGCCGCGCGACTCGCGCCACAACCCGATCCGGGCCCGGCTGCGCAGCCTGCTGCTGCTGGCCATCGGCGGCGCCAGCGTCATCCTCACCACCATCCTGTCCGCGCTGGGCAGCGCCGCGGACGCCTACGGCGCCCGTTTCAGCGACAGCGTGCGGGGGCTCGCGATCGCGGCGGCGGTCACGCTGAACGTGGCGCTGTTCACCGTGGCGTTCCGGGTGCTGACCGCGCACGTCGGCACGACCAGGGAAATCCGGGCCGGCGCGGTCGCCGCCGCGGTGACCTGGCAGGCCCTGCAGTGGGGGGGCACGCTGCTCCTGGGGCAGAAACTCAAGGGCGCGACCGAGACCTACGGCCTGTTCGCGATCGTCCTGGGCCTGCTGGCCTGGCTTTACGCGGGCGCGCTGACCACGGTGCTGTGCGCGGAATTCAACACGGTGCGCGCCTGGGAGCTGTGGCCGCGCAGCCTGCTCACCCCGTTCACCGACAACGTAGAACTCACGCCCGCGGACTGCCGGGCGTACACCGCCTACGCCAGGACCGAACGGCACAAGGGCTACGAAACTATCGACGTCAGCTTTGGCAAACCGCCGCAACCCGGGCCGACGGAGCCGGAGACCTGATAAGTTAACCGGACGATTACGGCCGGTGAGGGCGGGATGACAGTCAGATTAATGCGGCGGTACCCGGGCGAACTGCCCCGGGAGACCAGCGGGTTCGTCGGCCGCGGCCGTGAGCTCGCCGCGCTGGCCGCGACGCTGGCGTCCGCCCGGCTGGTGACCGTTACCGGCCCGGCCGGGGTCGGCAAGACGCGCGTCGCGCTGCGGGCCGCGGCCGACAGCGGCCCGAGGTTCGCCGACGGCGTCTGCCTGGCCGAGCTGGGCGGCCTGCGTGACCCTGACCTCGTTCCGCATACGGTCGCCGCGTGCCTCGGGCTGCCGCAGCAGGATGCCCGCTCGGGAACGGACGCCGTAGTCGACTACCTGAGCGACCGCCGGATACTGCTGGTCCTGGACACGTGCGAGCACGTGCTCGGCGGGTGCGGGCCGCTCGTCGGCGCGCTGCTGCGCGAGGCCCCCGGGGTGACCGTGCTGGCCACCAGCAGGCAGCCGCTGGACCTGCCCGGGGAGCATCTTTTCGCCCTGCCGCCGCTGCCCGTCCCCGGGCCGGAAATGCCGTCCGGCGGCGGTGACGCGGTCGAGCTGTTCGCGCAGCGCGCCGCCGCGGTACTGCCCGGCTTCGCCGTTTCCGACGCGAACCGCGGCGAGGTCACCCGGCTGTGCCGGCGGCTCGACGGCATTCCGCTGGCGATCGAGCTGGCCGCGGTCCAGCTGCGGTCCACCTCGCTCCAGACGCTGTCGGGCGGGCTCGAGTACCGCTTCCTGGCGCTGGCCGGCGGGGGCCGCGCCGCCCTGCCGCACCAGCAGACGCTCCGCACGGCGATCGCGTGGAGCTACGATCTGTGCTCGCCCGCCGAGCAGGTGCTGTGGACCCGGCTGTCGGTGTTCGCCGGCCCGTTCACCATCCCGGCCGCCGAGATGGTCTGCGCAGCGGGCGTGCTGGGCCAGCCGGACATCCTGACGGCGCTGATCGGGCTGGTCGACAAGTCGGTGGCCCTCCTCCAGCGGGGCCGGGGAGACGAGCAGCCGCGGTACCGGCTGCTGGATACGATCCGCGAGTTCGGGGCCGAGCAGCTGGCCCGGTCCGGAGAGCAGGCCGCGGCCCGGGACCGGCATACCGCTTACTTCCTCGGCCTGGCCGAGGACTTCGCCGGCCACGACAAGGACGGCGACCAGCTGGAGCGCTTCCGCGCGCTGCGGGCCGAGCACCCGGACCTCCGGGCCGCCCTCGGGTACGCGCTCGGCCCGCCCGGAACGGCAGGAGACGGGCCGCTGGCCGCCCGGCTGGCGTCGGCCTTGCGCCCCTACTGGGAGATCTCCGGCCTGCTGCGCGAGGGCAGGTTCTGGGCGGACAAGATCCTGCCCCAGCTCCCCGCGGCGGGCGGCGGGCGGGAGTGGCTGCTGCTGACCCGCGGCGTCCTGGGCATCTTCCAGGGGGAGCTCGGCGAGGCCACCGCAGACCTGGAGGCCAGCATCGCGGCGGCCCGGGAACCGGGCAGCGAACTGGCCTGCGCTCTCGGCTACACCTACCTGTGCCTCGGGTTCGTTTTCTCCGGCCGTTACCCCGAGGCCGCGGCGGCCGGCGCGGCCGCCGAGGAACGCCTCGGCGCGGCCGGCCACCGGAGCGGCCTGGTTTCCCTCGACATCCACC
>DASWUW010000285.1:0-8275 GCA_036406335.1 Trebonia sp. | reverse complement strand
CAGGAGAAGGCCCGCGACGACGCGGCCAGGAACTGGTTCATCCGCTTACCGCCGATTCGAAGCCGAGTGCCCGCGGCCAGGCCAGGATCGCCGCCGCGAGGATCGCGTACAGCACCGTGTCGCCGTACTCGGCGCTGACGTAGCCGCCCAGCAGCGCTTCCAGCACGCCGATGAAGAGCCCGGCGACCAGCGCCCGGCCGGGTTTGCGGAACCCGCCGTAGGCGGCGGCGAGAAATCCGGTGAGCGAGATCGACGCGCCCGACAGGTAGGTGAACCCGGTGATCGGCGACTCCACGATGCCGAACACGGCGGCGATCACGGCGGTCCCGACGAAGATCAGCCGCCGGTACTGGCGGGTGTCGATCCCGACGATCCGGGCGCCGACCGAGTTCTCGCCGCTGGCCTCGAGCGCCTTGCCGCCCAGGGTGAACCGGATGTAGAGCCAGAAGGCGCCGCCGATGATGATCGCGCAGACCAGTACCAGCAGGCCGGCCCGCTCCAGGTTGAGGCTGCCCACGGTGAGAGACGGGCCGCTCCACAGGGTGGGGGCGGCGTGCACGTCGGTCCCGAACAGCACCTTGGCCACCCCGTCGATGAAGAACGACAGCGCGAAGGTGAAGAAGAAGGTGATGACGATGCCCTCGATCGGCCGCCTGCCGTCCTGCGCGATGCGCAGCACCACCTGGTCGTAGACGCAGGCGAAGACCGCCACGACGACGAGCGTGGTGATGATGGCCGCCGGCAGCGGCAGCCCCTTGACCCGGTACAGGTTGTCCACGCCGAGCGCGCCGATCATGGCGAAGTCGCCGACCGCCAGGTTGAGGATGTTGGACACCCGGTACCAGACCGCCACGCAGACGGCGAACATGGCGTAAATCGAGCCGGTGGTGACGCCGGCGATGAGCAGGTTGCCGAACTTCATGCCGCACTCTCCGGGGTGTGCGGGCCGTCGGGGCCGGGGGTGTCCCCGGGGAGCCCGCCGGGATCCGGGATGTCTCCGGGGAGCACCGTGTCTCCGGGAGCACCGTGTCTCCGGAGAGCACCGTGTCTCCGGGAAGCACCGTGTCCTGCCGGGGGGCGGCGGCCATTCCGTTGCGTACCTCCACCCGCCGGTTGCACAGGGTCAGCGCCCGGCGCGGGGCCTCTTCGACGACGATGAGCGTGGTGCCGTCGGCGTGGATCCGGGCCAGCGCGTCGTATACCCGCTTGGCGACCGCCTCGGCGAGGCCGAGGCAGGGCTCGTCGACCGCGAGGATCTTCGGGTTGGCGGCCAGGCCGCGGGCGATCGCCACCATCTGCTGCTGACCGCCCGACAGGGTGCCCGCCAGCTGCTTGAGGTGCGGCTCCAGCTCGGGGAAGAGGGCCAGCGCGCGTCCGTAGGAGTCGGACCGTCGAGCCTTCCCGATGCTTCTCGTCCAGGTGTAGCAGCCCAGGATGATGTTGTCCGCCGCGGTCAGCTCGGGGTAGAGCTGGCGGCGTTCCGGCACCAGGGTGAGCCCGTGCCGGGCGGCCCAGCGCACGTCGCCGTTCTTGGCCCGGGTGCCGAAGATCTCCACGCCGCCGCGGCGGCGCACCATGCCGGTGACGCCCATCAGGATCGAGGACTTGCCGTTGCCGTTCGGCCCGACGATCGCGCAGGCGTCGCCCTCGGCCACCGTGAACGTGGCGTCGTGAACCGCGACCACGTTCCCGTAGGCGACCGACAGCCCGGTGACCGTCAGCGCGGCCTCGGCGCTCACGGGGCGGCCTCGTTGCCGCCCCGGCGGGATATTTTCACGCAGACTCCTTTGGTCTCGGCCTCAGCACCGCACCCTCAGGGAGCGGCCGGACGAGGCGCTGGTAGACCGACAGCCAGCCGACTTCGGCGGACCGTGCGGGCGGGTTGGCGGCGAGTTGCGCCCGGCGGGCGGCGAGCTCACCGGCCGGGACGTCCAGGTCGGCGGTGCGGCCCAGGACGTCGATGCGAATCATGTCTCCGTCGCGGACCAGCCCGAGCGGGCCGCCCGCCGCCGCCTCCGGCGATATCTCGCCGACCACGATGCCCTTGTTCACCAGGCCGGACAGCTGCCCGTCGGTGACCACGGCGACCTGGCCGGTGAGGTCCTTGCCGTCCAGCGCGAAGACCAGCGGAGGCCATCCCCATACCGGGGGAGCCGTCGAGCTGCGGCTCGAGCTGCTTCGTCAGCGCCGCCGTGCCGCCGGCGTCCTCGAACTCCTCGATCGGCGTCTCGCCGTTAGGCTGGATCTCCGCCAGCAGCGGCACGCCGTCGGCGAGGGTCTCGAACAGCCCGTACACGTCGGTGCCGTTCTCGGTCTCGGCCGCGACCGCCTGCAGGTGCTTGACCGAGTTGATCGACCCGCTGACCGACAGGACGGAGGTGACCGCGTTGCGGAACGCGGCCGGGGTCATGACGTCGCGCGGCCGCAGGTCCTCGCCGACGATTTCCACGATGCGCCGGCCCGCGTCGTCCACCGTCCGCCACATCGGCTCGCTGTTGGCCCGGACCGGCGTGGACCCGGGCAGCGCCATGCCGAGCGCCTCGCAGGCCAGGTGCATGGTGTTCGCGGTGCCGAAGCCGGCGCACACCCCCGGGCTGAGCACGGCGCAGCCGCTCATCTCGGTCAGGTCGGCGGCGGACAGCGACCCGCTGGCCACGTGGCCGGCCGCGAGGAACACGTCCTCGATATCGCAGTGCCTGCCCCGGAAGGAGCCGCTGGCCTGGTAGCCGCAGGCCACCATGATCGTCGGGATGTTCAGCCGGGCCGCGGCCATCAGCTGCCCGGGTCCCGTTTTGTCGCAGGACGCCAGGCAGATCATCCCGTCCAGCTGCCCGCCCGCGGCCTCGATGGCCCGCTTGGCCCGCTTGGCGATCTCGTCCAGGTGGCTGAAGCAGATCGCCAGCTGCGAGGAGGTGTTCACGATGGCGATCTTCGGCTTGACCATGTCCGCGTCGGACAGGCCGAGCGCCAGCCACATCGCCCGGCGGGTCGCCCAGCGGGACGTGCCCGGCTCGTAATCGGACCGCAGCGTCATCGCTTGGTGACCTCCACTGTCGCGTTGTCGATACGCAGCCAGTCGCCGGTGGCGATGACCGCGCACGGGTCGGCGTCCAGGTCGGTGACCGCGGGTACCCGGGTCACCACCGCGCCAAGGGCCGACTTGGCCGAGAGCCGGGCGAAGATGAAGCCGGCCGGCGCCGTGCCGGCCAGCCGCGTCGTCTGGAAGAACCCGGACCAGCCGGACGAGCCCTTGGCGCTGGGCATGACCAGGATCTTGCCGGCGAAGCAGACGCCGTACAGCTCGTGCCGCCGCTCGATGATCACGCCGCGCATCGGGTCGATGCCGCCCCACCCGGAGATCGGGTCGCGGGAAACCAGCGCCTCGCCCTCGACGGAGCCGGGTACCACGTTGCGGCCGTGCAGGACCAGGGACATCAGGAAAGCTCTCCGTTCCAGCGGCCGGTGACCGCGGCGGTCACGCACTCGGCGGTGGTACCGAACCACGCCTCGATGCCGAGGATCGCGGGCAGGTAGTGCGCCTGCTTGGCCGAGTCGGTGGCGAAGACCTTGGTCCCGGCCGGCGCCGCCCGCGACATGGCCGGGCAGGAGTCGGTCAGCACCCGGCCGCCGGCCTTCTCGATGACCGCGGTGTAGCCGGAGCGCTCGGCCATCACCGCCAGGGCCCGCGGCGCCATGATCCACAGCTCGGTTTCGGATGCCAGCTTCTTGCCGTCCAGCAGCGCGGCGGCCAGCCGGATCTGGTCGACCGAGGCGTGCGGGCAGCCGAGCAGGACGAAGTCCACGTCGGTGGACGTGCCGATCTCGTTGAGCGTCTCGTACATGGCCCGCCGCTCGGCGGGCCCGTAGACGACCTTCTCCGGCACCCGGGAAGGCCCGAAGGCCGCTTCCACGGTCGGCGCCTCCGGGGTGATCCCGGGGATGTGGTAGAGCTCGACGCCGCCGGACGTGGCCGCGGCCGCCCCGAAGTGCTTCAGCTCGGTCAGGTCGGGCCGGGCCAGGTCCCCGGTGATCACCGGGTGGTCCTCGCCCGAGACGCCGCCGGCGAAGTAGCCGAGCATGCCCCAGTCCTGGAACGAGGTGACCTTCGTGCCCTCCACCGAGACCAGGTGGGTCCCGTAGCGGTTGACGTCGAGGTGGTTGCCCACGCAGGGGATCTTCCCGGTCAGCGAGGCGGCGCCGGTGGAGGCGATCCCCTCGCAGTTGGTCCGCGCGCCGAGCACCGAGTTGGCGTAGATGACCGCCGAGGACTCCATCCAGGCGCAGTGCTCGCCCCGCAGCGGCAGGTTTCCCACCTGGTAGGGGGTGCAGGTGGCGAGGATGTTGACCCCGTGCCGCCCGTAGTAGGACTCGGCGTCGTTCTGCAGCTCCACGCTGGCCCTGGGGTAGGGCACGATGTCGACCGAGTCGGGGCCGAACCCGTGCTGCAGCTGGCAGGTCGGCACCCGCATGTTCGGGATGGTCTTCAGGTCGGCGTCGCTGTCCAGGTTGATGACCGCGAACGCCTTGTCCCAGCCGTGCTCCTTGACGATCGCGGCCTTGACCGGTGTCGGCTGGGTCATCGTGCCGGCCACGTTGCGGATGTCGCACAGCCGCTCGGCGCCGACCGCGTAGCTGTACCGGAGCAGCAGGTCCATCGCGGCGGCGACCGCGTCACCCTCGGCGCCGTCCCGCATCGCCTTTTCTTCGTCGGTCAGGAACATCAGCTGCCTCCGGTCCCGAGGTTGGCCCCCAGCCGCGACCGCAGCCGGCCCGGGTCGAGGTCGTGCAGGCTGGCCGGGGAGCCGTCTCCAGAGGACGAGGCGGCCGTCAGCTCGAGCGCGTGCGCGGCGGCGTAGCCCATCGCCGAGCAGGGCCCCATCACCCGCACGCTGGACAGCGCGGCGGCGTCGCCGTCGACGCACCGCCCCGCGGCGACCAGGTTGTGCGCGCCCGGCGGCAGCATCGAGCGCAGCGGCACGTAGTGCACGTGGTCGGCGGAAAACATCTCCCACACGTAGCCGCTGGCCCGGTCGTGCAGTTCCACCGGCCACGCGGTGCGCGCCACCGCGTCGTCGAAGACGGTTCCCGCCCGCACCTCGTCCACCGTGAGCTGGTGCGCTCCCTGGATCCAGCGGGTCTGCCGCCGCCCGGGGAAGCCGTAGGCCCGCACCCGGGCCTCGCCGAACGCCTTGGGGAACTCGGCGCGGAGCAGCTCGACCGCCTTGTCGGCCTGGTCGCGCCCCTCGAACATGGCCCGGGAGGCGCCCACCGGGTCCAGCGGCGCGTCGATGTGCGTCACGTTCAGCACCGCGGTGCCCCGCCCGGGGAAGAAGAACGCCAGGCCGCCGCGCCGCAGCAGCCCCGTCTCCCCGCCCCGCCGGGCGAACAGCGCGTCGATCTCTCCCGGCTCCGGCTTGTGCGCCTCGTCCAGGTTCTCCACCACGACCTGCTGGCTGCCGTAGATCGGCCGCGACGGTTCCCAGCAGGGCAGTCCCGCCTGCCAGGTCAGCGCGGCGTCGCCCGAGGCGTCCACGAAACCGGCGGCCCGCACCCGCACGCCTCCGTACCGGGTCGACAGCTCGACCGAGGTGACAAACCCGTCCTGGGTCGTCACGTGGCCCAGGTTCGCGCCGGTGACCACGCCGATACCCAGGCCGTGCACGGTCTTCTCCAGCCAGCGGCCGAGCGCGACCTCGTTGTAGAACACCGTCTGGGTGTGGCTGTGGTTGAAGTACAGGTCGCCGCCCGGCCCGAGGTCGGCGAAGATGTCGTCGAAGATGCCGTGGGTCAGCTGGGCGTACCCGGGTGCGTTGCCGAACACCCCGGCGAACAGTCCGATCAGCGAGTGCGCCATCTGGCCGCCGATCAGCGGCAGCGAGTCGACCAGCACTACGGAGCGGCCGAGCCGGGCCGACTCGATCGCGGCGGAAGACCCGGCGATCCCCGCGCCGATCACGCAGACGTCGGCGGTGATCTCGTGCACCGACCCGCTAGCGGGCCGCGTCACCGCGTCCAGCCGAAGCTCAGTAAGTTCATGCGGCATGTCTCGGACGTTAAATCCGTGCTACCGGCATCACAAGAAAAAGATTCGGCTAACCAAGATAAACGGTATTTATGCCGGGTTGAAGTGGCTGTCACCAGCGACTTTCGCCAGCGCGGCTACCGTTAACGGTTAAATATTAATCAGTTCCGCGGCCGGCTGACGCGACCAATCGCATCTCCGGGACATTGATAAGCACCGATCAGAAAGCCGGATTACAGCCGCCGGGCGGTCTCGGTGATCAGCCGCCGCAGCCAGGCGTGCGCCGGGTCGTCCTCGTACTGCCGGTGCCACCACAGGGCCTCCACGATCGGCTCGGCTTCCCCCGGGCACTCCAGCACCCGCAGGCTGGACGACGCCGCGAGCCGGGTGGCGAGCCGCTCCTGCATCAGCGCGACCCGGTCGGTCCCGGTGACGAAGTAGGGCACCGCGAGGTAGCTTTCCACCCGCACCGCGATCCGCGGCTGCAGCTCGAGCAGGGCGAGCTGCCGCATCACCGGCACGGAAGCTACCCCGCGCGTCCCCGAGCGGTAGTAGGGCGCCACCCAGGGCAGCCCGGCCAGGTCGCGCACGCGCAGCGTCGAGCCGCCGTCCAGCACCGGGTTGCCGGCGTCGAGCACGCACACCCAGCGGTCGCGGAACAGCTCCGCCGCCCGGGTTTCCGGCAGCGCGAACCCGCTCGACGGCGGCGCGACCATGCCGTCCACGAAGCGGATGCCGTCGGAGTACTCGGCCGCCAGGGACTCGCGCACCAGCCGGATGTGCAGCCGGGCCCGGGGTGCGGACCGCTGCACCGCGTGCGAGAGCGCCTCGCCCATCACGCTGATCACGTAGTCCGCCATGACCAGGGTGAACTCGCGGTCCGAGGTCGCCGGGTCGAAGTGGGTGGACGCCGCGAAGAGCCGTTCGGCGGCGCTGCAGACCGACTCGATCTGCGTGGCCAGCTGCTCGCCGAGCGGCGTGAGCACGTACTCCCCGTGCTCGCGGACCAGCAGCTCGTCGCCGAAGTGCCGGCGCAGCCGGGACAGCGAGGCGCTCGCGGCCGGCTGGGTGACCCCCAGCCGCTGCGCGGCCCGGGTGACGCTGCGCTCCCGGACCAGCTCGCGCAGCGCCACGAGCAGGTTCAGGTCCAGGTTGGCGAGATGGGCGACGGGGCGCATAGTTCACCCATCAAACGCCGGTCCCGTCCCGTCCGCAAGATCTGGGCTCAGGCCCCCTCCCCGGCCGGGCGGGACCGGGGGAGGGGGGTGTCCGCTGAGGGAGTAAGCCGTTGCCGTTCCGGCGGCTTGGTCTGGTCGATTTGTAATGATGTAATCAAGGCATGGATGACAGTGAGCCCCTGGACGCGTACTCGCGCGTCGTCACCGGCGTGGCCGAGCGGCTGACGCCCAAGGTCGCCAGCCTGCGGGTGCCCCGGGCCCGGTCGGGCGGCCGCGGTTCCGGGGAGAGCCTGGGCTCGGCGGTGGTGTTCACCGCCGACGGGTTCCTGCTGACCAACGCGCATGTCGTCGGGCAGGCGGCCGGCGGGACGGCGACGTTCGCCGACGGCACCACGGCGTCGTTCCAGGTGGTGGGGACGGACCCGCTGTCCGACCTGGCGGTGCTCCGCGCGGCCGGGCCGACGCCCGAGCCCGCCGAGCTCGGCGAGGCCGACGGGCTCCGGGTCGGCCAGCTCGTGGTCACCGTCGGGAACCCCCTGGGGCTGGCCGGCTCGGTCACCGCGGGTGTGGTCAGCGCGCTCGGCCGGTCGCTCCCGGTGGGGGACCACGGCCTGATCGAAGACGTGATCCAGACCGACGCGGCGCTCAACCCGGGTAACTCCGGCGGCGCGCTGGCCGACTCCGCCGCCCGGGTCGTCGGCATCAACACGGCGGTAGCCGGGGCCGGGCTCGGGCTGGCCGTCCCGGTGAACGCGACCACCAGGCGGATCATGGCGGCCCTGATGCGCGACGGGCGGGTACGCCGGGCCTACCTGGGCGTGGTCGTGGTGCCGGCCCCGGTAGCGCCGGTGTGGCGGGCCAAGCTCGGCGGCCGGGCGACCGGGCTGCGGGTCGCGTCGGTGGTGTCCGGCGGGCCGGCCGACCGCGCCGGGCTGCGTTCCGGTGACCTGCTGCTCACCGCGGGCGGCCACGAGGTGGCCTCCGCCCAGGACCTCCAGCGGCTGATGTTCGCCGAGGCGATCGGCCACCCGCTGCCGGTCACCGTGATGCGCAACGGCGCCCTGGTCGACGTCAT
>DASWUW010000284.1:0-3968 GCA_036406335.1 Trebonia sp. | reverse complement strand
ACCGCGGAGGAATCCAACGCGTTCTACCGGCGCAACCTCGCCGCCGGGCAGAAGGGCCTGTCGGTCGCGTTCGACCTGCCGACCCACCGCGGCTACGACAGCGATCACCCGCGGGTGGCGGGGGACGTCGGGATGGCGGGCGTCGCCATCGACTCCATCTACGACATGCGGCAGCTGTTCGACGGGATCCCGCTGGACCGAATGAGCGTGTCCATGACCATGAACGGCGCCGTGCTGCCGGTGCTGGCGCTCTATGTCGTGGCGGCCGAGGAGCAGGGCGTCGCTCCCGAGCAGCTGGCCGGGACCATCCAGAACGACATCCTCAAAGAGTTCATGGTCCGCAACACCTATATTTACCCGCCCGCCCCGTCGATGCGGATTATCTCCGACATCTTCGGCTACACCTCCCGCCGGATGCCCAAGTTCAACTCGATCTCGATCTCGGGCTACCACATCCAGGAGGCCGGGGCGACGGCCGACCTGGAGCTGGCCTACACGCTGGCCGACGGGGTCGAGTACCTGCGGGCCGGCCTCGGGTCAGGTCTGGATATCGACGCGTTCGCACCGCGCCTGTCGTTCTTCTGGGCGATCGGGATGAACTTCTTCATGGAGGTCGCCAAGCTGCGCGCCGGGCGGCTGCTGTGGGCCCGCCTGGTCCGGCAGTTCGAGCCCGGGAACACCAAGTCGCTGTCGCTGCGGACGCACAGCCAGACCTCGGGCTGGTCGCTGACCGCGCAGGACGTCTTTAACAACGTGACCAGGACCTGCATCGAGGCAATGGCCGCGACCCAGGGCCACACCCAGTCGCTGCACACCAACGCCCTCGACGAGGCCCTCGCGCTGCCAGGCGACTTCTCGGCCCGCATCGCCCGCAACACCCAGCTGCTGCTGCAGCAGGAATCCGGCACCTGCCGGGTCATCGACCCCTGGGGCGGCAGTGCCTACGTGGAGCGGCTCACCTACGAGCTCGCCCGCCGCGCCTGGAGCCGCATCGAGGAGGTCGAGGCGGCAGGCGGCATGGCCCGCGCGATCGAGGAGGGCATCCCCAAGCTGCGGATCGAGGAGGCCGCGGCCCGCACCCAGGCCCGGATCGACTCCGGCCGGCAGCCGGTCATCGGGGTCAACCAGTACCGGGTGGCGGACGGCGACGACGTCGAGGTGCTCAAGATCGACAACCGCGCGGTGCGGGCCCAGCAGCTGGACAAGCTGCGCCGGCTGCGGGAGGACCGCGACCCGCAGCTCTGCCAGGCCGCGCTGGACCGGCTGACCGCGGCGGCGGCCCGGCCCGGCGGGGGCAGCGGCGACGAGGACAACCTGCTCGCGCTGGCCGTCGACGCGGCCCGGGCGAAGGCCACCGTGGGCGAGATCTCCCACGCCCTGGAGAAGGTATTCGGCCGCTACACCGGGCATATCCGGACGATCAGCGGCGTATACCGGGAGGAGTCGGGCAGCACGAGCGGAATCGAGCGGGTCCGTACCGCGGCCGCCGCCTTCGAGCGGGCCGAGGGGCGCCGCCCGCGGATCCTGGTGGCCAAGATGGGGCAGGACGGTCACGACCGGGGCCAGAAGGTCATCGCCAGCGCGTTCGCCGACCTCGGCTTTGACGTGGACGTCGGCCCGCTGTTCCAGACCCCGCAGGAGGTGGCCCGCCAGGCCATCGAGGCCGACGTGCACATCGTCGGGGTCAACTCGCTGGCGGCCGGCCACCTGACCCTGGTCCCCGAGCTGAAGGCGGCCCTGGCCGCCGAAGACCGCGGCGACATCATGGTCGTGGTCGGCGGGGTCATCCCCCCGCAGGACTTCGACGAGCTGCGCCAGGCCGGCGCGGCCGCGATCTTCTCCCCCGGCACCGTCATCCCGGACGCGGCCTACGAGCTGCTGACCGAACTGGCGGCCAGGCACGGTTCCGCGGACGGTTCCGCGGGGTGACGGAACCACCGGACGCCGCCCGCTACGCGGACCCGGTGCTGGCCGGGTCCCGGGCCGGCATCGCCCGCGCCATCACGCTGGTGGAGTCGAGCCGCCCCGACCACCGGGTGCTGGCCCAGCACGTGCTGAACCGGCTGCTGCCCTACGCGGACAAGGCCCGGCGGGTCGGCATCACCGGCGTCCCCGGGGCGGGTAAGTCAACCTTCATCGACGCCCTCGGCGGCCTGCTCATCGACCGCGGGCACCGGGTCGCCGTCCTCGCCGTCGACCCTTCGTCCACCCGCAGCGGCGGCAGCATCCTGGGCGACAAGACCCGGATGGCCCGGCTCGCGACCGACCCCGGCGCCTTCGTGCGCCCGTCGCCCACGGCCGGCACCCTGGGCGGCGTGGCCCGCGCGACCCGGGAGTCGCTGGTCGTCATGGCCGCCGCCGGGTACGACATCCTGCTGGTGGAGACGGTCGGCGTGGGCCAGTCGGAGACCCTGGTAGCAGAGATGACCGACACCTTCCTGCTGCTCGCGCTGGCCCGGGCGGGCGACCAGCTGCAGGGGATCAAGAAAGGCGTCCTGGAGCTGGCCGACATCGTCGCGGTGAACAAGGCCGACGGCCCGCACGCCGACGATGCCCGCCGGGCCGCCCGCGAGCTGGCGGGCGCGCTGCGCCTGATCGGCCAGCCCGACGACGGGTGGACCACCCCGGTCGTCACCTGCAGCGCCCTCGCCGGCGACGGCGTGCCCGAGATCTGGGACCTGGTCGGCCGGCACGAGCAGACGCTGCGCGACAGCGGCGAGCTGGACCGGCGGCGCCGTGAGCAGCGGGTCAGCTGGATGTGGGCGCTGGTCCGGGACCAGCTCCTGGACCGGCTGCGGGACAGCCGGGACGTGCAGGCCGCCACCCCGGACCTGGAAGCCGGCGTCCGGGACGGCACCCTCACCCCCGGCCTCGCCGCGCAGCAGCTCGTCGCCGCGTTCCTGCCCGCGCCGAAGGATCCCGGCGGCCGCTAGTCGTCCCCGCCGCACACGGCAATCAGCGCGTACACGCCGTCGGCGGTCGCGACACCGATCGCGGCGAACACGCCGGTCCGCAACGAGGTCTGCGCCGTCAGCGCGACCAGACAGGCCGCGACCGCTCCGGCCGGCATGGCGATGCCGTAGCCAGCCAAAAGCCCAGCGACCAGGGAGGCGGTCACATCCGGGCGAAGACCGGCCTCCGCCGTCGGCACCGCTGCTGCTGACCCCGCACCGGCCGCGCGGCGGCAGTCAGCGACAGGACGGCAGCAGTCATGATCACGAGGAGATCCTGCCGGAAGGCCAGCCGGCCGCACAACTCACTTTCAGGAACCAGGCCCGTGAGGGCTATGCCGCGCGGTCTGCCCGCGGTCAGACCGGGGATGTCCGCTGCTGGTAGTAGGAGCTGGATTCGCGGCGGAACAGGAGCACGATCGCGGCCAGTCCGACCAGCCAGATCAGAACGGCGACGATCACGGTGGCGGTGGCGTGCACCCGGGCGAACGAGACGGCGAGGTCCAGCGTGTTGATGCCGAAGAACACGGCGGAGACGATCCGGGCCCAGCGCCGCCCGCGGCCGTTCGCCCAGGCCATCCACAGCCACAGCCCGATCGTGATCACCACGCCGACGACCACCGAGACGGTGCTCGCGACCTCGGCGTTGTGCAGCTGCGCAGCGGTATAAGACGGATCGACCCGCAAGATGGCCGCCTTGAGGCTGCTGATCGTCGCCAGGGCCGCGACCAGCTGGATCACCTCTAGTACGGCGCCCAGGTACATGAGCCGGACGGCGTTGCGCAGCGCAGGCGGCGGCTGGGTCGGCGGAGACTGCGTCTCCGGGCCGGCGGCCGGGTACGACTGGTACATGGCCTAGCTGCCGCGGACCTGCGCGGTGAACGCGCGCCAGGCCGGACCGGAAACATCGAGCGTTATGCCGCCGCGGTCCTGGGTGTCGCGGATCAGCACGGCCCCGGCCGCCGCGACTTCTACGCAGTTCCCGTTTTCCGCGCTGTGGGTCGCCTTGCGCCACTC
>DASWUW010000283.1:0-4984 GCA_036406335.1 Trebonia sp. | reverse complement strand
GAGACCAAGGTGATCCTCGGCTTCGACCCCAAGGTGAATTTCCCCGTCGAGGAAGAGGCGCTGAGCCACGCCCGTGAGGTTGCCGCCCGGGGCAAGACCGCCCGGGCCGAGTGGGACGAGCGGCTGGCCGCGTGGGAGAAGGCGAACCCGGAGCGGGCGGCGCTGCTGACCCGGCTGCTCGACCGCAAGCTGCCCGAAGGCTGGGAAGCCGCGCTCCCCGTCTTCGACGCCGACCCCAAGGGCGTCGCCACCAGGAAGGCGTCCGGCAAGGTGCTCACCGCTCTGGCCGACGTGCTGCCCGAGCTGTGGGGCGGGTCGGCCGACCTGGCCGAGTCCACCATCACCACGATGGAGGGCCAGCCGTCCTTCCTGCCGAACAACCGGCAGTCCACGCTGTGGCAGGGCAACCCCTACGGGCGCACGCTGCACTTCGGCATCCGCGAGCACGGGATGGGCTCGATCCTGAACGGCATCGCGTTCGGCCTCACCCGGCCCTACGGCGGTACGTTCCTCCAGTTCAGCGACTACATGCGCGGCTCCGTGCGCCTCGCGGCGCTGATGGAGATCCCGGTTACCTTCGTCTGGACCCACGACTCGATCGGCCTGGGCGAAGACGGCCCCACGCACCAGCCGGTCGAGCACCTGTGGTCGCTGCGGAACATCCCCCACCTGGACGTCGTCCGCCCCGGTGACGCGAATGAAACCGCGTTCGCGTGGAAGAAGATCCTGGAGAACACCGACCGCCCGGCCGGGATCATCCTGTCCCGGCAGAACCTGCCGGTGTTCGACCGCACGGTCTTCGCCCCGGCCGAGCTCACCGCACGCGGCGCCTACGTCATGGCGGACGGCACTGACGTCATCCTGATCGGGACCGGATCGGAGGTGCAGATCGCCGTGGCCGCCCGCGAGCTGCTCACCGCGGACGGCATTTCGGCGCGGGTCGTGTCCATGCCCTCGGTGGAATGGTTCAAGGAGCAGGACGCCGCCTACCGGGAAGAAGTGCTTCCGGCCGCGCTGCGCGCGCGCGTGTCGGTCGAGGCGGGCATTACTCCCCCGTGGAAGGAATTCGTGGGCGACGCCGGGAAGTCGGTCGGCATCGACCACTACGGCGCGTCCGCCTCCGCGGACGTGCTCTACAAGGAGTTCGGCATCACCGCGGAGGCCGTCGCGGCCGCCGCGAAGGCATCCATCGCGCAGGTCAGAGCTTAAGACGGAAGGAACGCGGTCACCATGACTGACGTACTCGAGGAACTGACCCAGGCCGGCGTATCGGTCTGGCTGGACGACATCAGCCGGGAGCGGCTGCGCACCGGCAACCTGGAGTCCCTGGTCAAGGACTTTCACGTGCGGGGCGTGACCTCCAACCCGACGATCTTCGCCAGCGCGCTGTCCAAGGGCAATGCCTACGACGAGCAGATCAAGGACCTGGCCCTGCGCGGCGTCTCCGTCGAGGAGTCGTCCCGGATGATCACCGCCTACGACATCCGCTGGGGCGCCGACGTGCTCCGCGCGGTCTACGACAGCTCCGCGGGCGTCGACGGGCGGGTCTCGCTTGAGGTCCAGCCAGGGCTCGCACGGGACACGGACAAGACCATCGCCGAGGCCAAGCAGCTGTGGTGGCTCGTCGACCGGCCCAACCTGTACATCAAGATCCCGGCGACCGCCGAAGGCATCCCGGCGATCACCGCGACGCTGGCGCAGGGAATCAGCGTCAACGTGACCCTGATCTTCTCCCTCGCGCGCTACGCCGAGGTCATCGACGCCTACTTCGCCGGCCTGGAGCAGGCCGCCGCGAACGGGCATGACATCTCGACGATCGCGTCGGTGGCGTCGTTCTTCGTGTCGCGGGTGGACACCGAGGTCGACAAGCGCCTGGTGAAGATCGGGACGCCCGAGGCCCTGGCGCTGAAGAGCAAGGCGGCGGTGGCCAACGCGCGGCTCGCCTACGAGCTGTACGAGCAGAAGCTGGACACCCCGCGCTGGCAGGCCCTCAAGGCCAAGGGCGCGAAGGTGCAGCGGCCGCTGTGGGCGTCCACCTCCACCAAGGACCCGTCGCTCCCCGACACGATGTACGTGATCGACCTGGTGGCCGCCGACACGGTGAACACCATGCCGGAGGCGACGCTGCGCGCCACCGCCGAGCACGGCGTCCTGCGGGGTGACACGGTGCACGGCACGTACGACGAGGCGCGGGCGCTGTTCGCCTCGCTCGAGGCCCTCGGCATCCACTACGACGACGTGGTCCAGGTCCTCGAGGAAGAGGGCGTCTCTAAGTTCGAGGCCTCGTGGAACGAGATGCTCGCGACGATCAAGGACCAGCTCAGCCTGAACTCCTAGCCTGGCTGGGAGCTGCGGGAGCAATGCACGCAGGAACTACAGGAGGTTCCGATCATGGACGAGCCGAACGCCGAGATCCGGGGTCCGGCGCCGGCCAACCCGGGGGAAATCGCGGCCGCGGACGACCCGGTTAACCTGCTGCGCGACCCGCGAGACCGCCGGATCCCGCGGGTCGCCGGCCCCTGTGTGATGGTGATGTTCGGCGTCACCGGGGACCTGGCGCAGAAGAAGCTGATGCCGGCCCTGTACGACCTGGCCAACCGCGGCCTGCTCCCGCCGGGCTTCTCCTTCGTCGGCTTCGCCCGCCGCGACTGGGAGGATCTGGACTTCGCCCAGGTGACCTACCAGGCGGTGAAGGAGCACGCGCGGACCCCGTTCCGCGAGACGGTCTGGCGCCAGCTTCAGGAGGGCGTCCGGTTCGTCCCGGGCGAGTTCACCGACGACGCGGCGTTCGACCAGCTCGCCGAGTGCGTCCGGGAGCTCGACCACGAGCGCGGTACCGGCGGCAACTACGCCTTCTACCTGTCCATCCCGCCTAAGTTCTTCTCTACGGTGGTAGAGCAGCTGAAGCGGTCCGGGCTGTCCGATCCCGGCCCGGCCGGGCCGGACGGGCGCAAGCCGTGGCGCCGGGTGGTGATCGAGAAGCCGTTCGGGCGCGACCTGGAGACGGCGCAGCAGCTCAACTCGGTCGTGGACGCCGTGTTCCCGGCTGAGT
This sequence comes from Trebonia sp., assembly GCA_036406335.1. Lineage (GTDB taxonomy): Bacteria > Actinomycetota > Actinomycetes > Streptosporangiales > Streptosporangiaceae > Trebonia. The sequence goes on along the minus strand of DASWUW010000283.1, from coordinate 1,932 downwards.
CGGTGTTCCGCATCGACCACTACCTGGGTAAGGAGACGGTCCAGAACATCCTGGCCCTCCGCTTCGCCAACACCCTGTACGAGCCGATCTGGAACCGCTCCTACGTTGACCACGTGCAGATCACCATGTCGGAGGACATCGGGATCGGCGGCCGGGCCGGCTACTACGACGGCATCGGGGCCGCCCGTGACGTTATCCAGAATCACCTGCTCCAGCTGCTGGCCCTGACCGCGATGGAGGAGCCGGTGTCGTTCGACGCCGACTCGCTGCGCCAGGAGAAGGAGAAGGTGCTGTCCGCCGTCCGGCTGCCCCCCGACCTGGGCGAGGGGACCGCTCGCGGCCAGTACGCGCCCGGCTGGCAGGGCGGCCGCCGGGTCATCGGGTTTCTTGAGGAAGACGGCATCCCGGCCGACTCCAGGACCGAGACCTATGCCGCCGTCCGGCTCGCGGTCGACACCCGGCGCTGGGCGGGCGTCCCGTTCTACCTGCGCACCGGCAAGCGGCTGACCCGGCGGATGACCGAGATCGCGCTGCTCTTCCAGCGCGCGCCGCACCTGCCCTTCGCCGCCACCGACACCAAGGAGCTCGGCCAGAACGCCCTGGTGATCCGGGTGCAGCCGGACGAGGGGGTCACCGTGCGGTTCGGGTCCAAGGTGCCCGGGTCGGCGATGGAGGTCCGCGACGTGAACATGGACTTCGCCTACGGCGAGTCCTTTACCGAGTCCTCTCCCGAGGCCTACGAGCGGCTGATTCTCGACGTGCTGATCGGCGACCCGCCGCTGTTCCCCCGCCAGGAGGAGGTCGAGCTGTCCTGGCGGATCCTCGACCCGATCGAGCAGTTCTGGGCCGAGAACACCAAGCCGGACCAGTACCGGTCCGGCTCGGGCGGCCCGCCGTCCGCCGACGCGCTGATGGAGCGCGACGGCCGCGCCTGGCGCCGGCTCTAGGGAGACCACTCCAATGACGATCGACCTGACCGACACCACCACCGGCGCCATCGACCACGCGCTGACCGAGGCGCGGCAGCGGCTCGGCGGCATGACGCTCGGCATGGTGCTCACGCTCATCATCGTGACCGACGAGGCGGCGCAGTACGACGCGATCCGGGCCGCCAACCAGGCCGCCCGGGAGCACCCGTGCCGCGTTCTGGCCGTCATCGCCCGCAAGCCGAAGGCCGACTCGCGGCTCGACGCCGAGATCCGGGTCGGCGAGTCCTCCCCGGGCGAGACGATCGTGCTGCGCATGTACGGGCCGCTGGGCCAGCACGCCGACTCGGTCGTCGCGCCGCTGCTGGTCCCCGATGTCCCCGTGGTGACCTGGTGGCCGGACGAGGCTCCGGAGATCCCGGCCAAGGCCCCCCTCGGCGCGCTCGCCCAGCGGCGGGTGACCGATACCGCCGCCGCCGAGTCGCCGCGGGACGTGCTGGCCGCCCTCGCCGACGGCTACCAGCCGGGCGACACCGACTTCGGCTGGACCCGGGCCACGCCGTGGCGCTCGCTGCTGGCCGCGACCCTGGACCAGCCGCACCCGCGGGTCAGCGCGGGCGAGATCGCGGCCGAGGACGGCAACCCGACCGCGGACCTGATCGCGGCCTGGCTCTCGCTGCGGCTGGCCGTCCCGGTATCCAGGACCGTGTCCGGCGGCCCGGGAATCACCGCCGCCCGGTTCGCCACCCCGGACGGCGACATCAAGCTCACCCGCACCGACGGCCGCACGGCCACGCTCGCCTGGCCGGGGCGGACCGACCGGATGCTCGCCCTGCACCGACGGGATACCGCCGAGCTGCTCGCGGAAGAGCTGCGCCGGCTTGACCCGGACGAGGTCTACGCCGAGACGCTCGGCCACGTCAGCCTCTCCCCGGGACACGACCCGGACCTGGCCGCGGCCGCCGCGGCCGAGGACGCCCAGGCGGAGCAGGCCCCCGCGGCGCAG